>NZ_JADBUZ010000234.1:0-16315 GCF_020245305.1 Microcystis sp. M20BS1
CCTCAAAAAGTGCCAGCCGTTGCGGGGATCGGGGGGAAAATTCAGGTACTTTTTCCCTGAAAATTAGGTAACTGACTACCTCAAAATAGGTAAAACCCCACACCCCACACCCTGCCCCTAGGAAAAGCTTTTTGCCGCAAACCCTACATAGGATCGATCAATTTATTTCATCGAAAATATTGCCAGATAATTTAACCAACACCAATTAATGAACCCTGGAATATAACATCGTCGCTATTCTTGGATATATCAGCTAATTGACTAATATTTTCTAACTCAATTGCGGGAGCAGTTCGTTTAATTAAACCAGTTAAAACCTTACCTGGACCCACTTCGATCGCTTTCTTCACACCCACATCTGGCAATCTTAACATAATTTCTCGCCAGCGAACCGAGCTAGTCATCTGCCGGATCAGATATTTTTTTAATTCTTCCCCGTCCTGGGTAGGATTGCTGGGATCGACATTAGAAATCACAGGAACTTTTGCAGACCGAAAATTAACTAATTCTAAAATTTGCTGAAATTGAATGGCAGCATTTTCCATCAAGGGAGAGTGAAAAGCACCGGATACTTTTAACTGGATAACCCGCTTAACTTTCACTTGACCTAATACTAAATCCACCGCTTCAGGAGTCCCAGAAATCACCACTTGTTCAGCACTATTATCATTAGCAATAACTACATTTTCCGTCTGATTAACCACTGTTTCTAGACTGGTGCGATCAAATTTCATTAAGGCGGCCATTTTACCACCTTCGGCCGCATCCATCAAACGGGAACGGTTTTGAACTAGATTTAATCCTGTTTCAAAATTAAACACCCTGGCCGCATATAAAGCGGAATATTCACCGAGACTATGACCAGCAACTAGATCGGGAAAATGACCTTTTTCTTGCAACAAATCCGCTAAAATACTCTCCACCACAAATAAACAAGGTTGAGTATAAAGAGTACGAGATAGGGTTTCTTCATCCCCTTGACATTTTTCTAAAACCGACCAACCAAGGATTTTTGCTGCTATTTCTAATCTCTCTTGGCCAAGTGCGCTTTCCGCTAAATCTCCAATCATTCCTAACGCTTGCGATCCTTGTCCCGGGAATATCCACGCTGTTTTCATAAGTTCTTAAAATAGATAGATAGTTGTGTTTTGGTCAGTTATCAGTTATCAGTTATCAGTTATCAGTTATCAGATGTGAGTTTTTAGTTTACTGGTTACTGTTTACTGGTTACTGAATTAATCTCCCCAACGGAAGATAATCCCACCCCAAGTTAAACCGGCACCAAAGCCGGAAGAAGCAATAATATCACCTTTTTTGACCTTACCACTCCTGACAGCTTCATCGAGGGCTAGAGGAATCGAGGCTGCGGAAGTGTTGCCATACTCGCTGAGATTGCTGATCACTTTTTCGGGAGACAGTTTCAGGCGATCGCTCACCGCGTCCATAATTCTTTGATTAGCTTGGTGCAGAACTAACCAATCGATGTCACTGGTGGTTAAATTAGCCCGATAGAGGGCTTTTTCGATGACCTCTGGCACTTTTGCCACAGCAAAACGATAGACTTCCCGTCCGTTCATCCTTAGGGGCGTATAGGTCCCTTTTTGAACCCTTATCCCCTCCTTAAGAGGCAATTCCTCCCCCTCGTAGGCGAGATTAAGAGAACCATTCTGGCTGCCGTCACTATGGAGTTCAAAACCGAGAATGTTATCTTTTGTATCATTTGCTTGACAAAGAACCGCCCCTGCCCCATCACCAAAAAGGACACAGGTAGCGCGATCGTTCCAATCCACCCAACGGGAGAGAACATCGGCCCCGATAACCAAGACATTGCGGTAAGTACCAGTACGGATAAACTGGGTGGCGGTGACTAATGCCACCAGAAAACCCGAACAGGCGGCGGTGAGATCAAAAGCGATCGCCCGATTGGCCCCGATCTGACTTTGAACCTGGGCCGCACTACCGAACAGATCATCGGGGGTAGAAGTAGCCAAGAGAATCAGATCGATGTCCCTAGGTGACACCTGAGCCATTTCTAGAGCCTTAATAGCCGCTTGGGCTGCTAATTGGCTTAAAGACACCGATTGATCCGCTAAATGGCGTTTACCGATGCCAGTACGACTTTTAATCCACTCATCGGAAGTCTCGACAATTTGGCTGAGTTCTTCATTACTAAGAAATTGCGCTGGTGTGGCCGATCCACAACCGGTAATGACGACTGCTGCCCCGAATCCGTTCAAAATATTCCCCCTTTTTCAGTTATCAGTTATCAGTTATCAGTTATCAGTGGGTCAGTTATCAGTGGGTCAGTTATCAGTGACCAGATTTGAGTATTAGGTAAGCAGTATTAAATAGCAGTTTCCCACCGTCTTTTCACTGATTACTGATTACTGATAACAGCAAAAGGATGACAGCTTAATCTTCACCGTTCACCGACAACTTTTTTAATTGATGATGGTGGTCATTGTAGGCTTGAATGCGCTCAGAAACGCGATTATCGACGGCATTTTTCGCCTGTCGGATGGCGTTAAAAATTGAAGGTGCTTGGGAACTGCCGTGACTGATCACACAGACCCCATCGACTCCAAATAACAGCGCACCGCCGTGTTCGGCGTGATCCATGCGTTGTTTAATCTGTTTAAGATTGGGTTTAATTAAAGCCGTCCCCACTTTACCCTGTATCCCCCTAGGTAATTCTTCTTTGAGAATTTGTAGGATAACTCCTCCCACCGCTTCGGCAAATTTTAACAGGACATTACCGACAAAACCATCGCAGACAATCACATCGAATTGTCCCGATAGCACATCCCGGCCCTCAGCATTGCCGATAAAGGGAATTTGCTGGTTATTTTCTAATAATTCGTAGGTTTTTAGGGCGAGATCGTTACCTTTGCTGGCTTCTTCACCGATATTGAGTAAACCGACTTTCGGATCTTCAACACCCATAACGTATTTACTGTAAATTGTTCCCATTAGAGCAAACTGCTCTAAATATTTGGGTTTACAGTCCACATTCGCCCCGACATCGAGGATAATAACTGATTTACCCGCCAACATCGTCGGCAGCACCGCACCGATCGCTGGGCGATCGATTCCTTTTAAACGACCCAAACGCAGCAACGCCGCCGCCATGGCTGCCCCGGAGTGACCGGCGGCCACCACTGCATCGGCGCGATTTTGTTTGACTAAATCCATGGCCACATTAATCGAGGCCGCTGGTTTGCGACGGATAGCGGTGATCGGCTCTTCGTCCATGGCCACCACTTCCTCCGCGTGGACGATCGTGAGATTCTTGGGACGGGGATGATGCTGGAAATAAGCCTCAATCCGTTCAGAATCGCCGACTAATAATACTTCTACATCTAATTCTTCGGAAGCTCGCATCGATCCCGCGATGATCTCGTTGGGAGCGTAGTCACCTCCCATCGCATCTACCGCGATTCTTGCCCGATTTAATGCCGTTTCTGCCATTGAGTCAGTGGGATAGAAATCTTTAATAAGTTGAGCGGCAGCTCTTGAGAAAAGCTGGCCGATCGAGGATTAGTGTTTTCTGATCGAGCAATTGTTAAAAATTACCAATCATCTCTATACAATAAGGCATCATTGCGATTAAGGAAAAGATGTTCTCAGTTTTTAATTTTGCAGTTTTCGGCTTTCTCTTCGGTTGGCTGGGGGGGCAACCCCAACCGATCGCCAATATTCCCCTAATTTCTTGGCAAAATCAGCCTATTTTTGACCTTCCCACCGCTCCCGATCCCCGGGTGGCGGCGATCGTGGCCGATTATCTGCAAGACTTGACGAAAAAAGGTTTAAACTCTAGTCAACAACGGGTCTTAATTGAGACGGAATGGGCTGATTTAGCCGATCATCAGGGTAATCTACCCGCTTCGGGGGCTTCATTGACTAAAATCGCCACTACTCTCGCCGCCGTGGAAACCTGGCCCCTCGATCATCGTTTTGCTACTCGTTTTTACACAACGGGAGAGGTCAAAAACGGGGTGTTAGAGGGAGATTTAATTATTGAAGGGTCAGGAGATCCTCTCTTTGTCTGGGAAGAAGCGATCGCAGTGGGCAATGGTCTCGATCAATTAGGCATCCGTCAGGTCAAAGGCGATCTGATCATTACGGGTCAATTCGCCATGAATTTTCAAACCGATCCCCTCAAAGCGGGAGAATTGCTGAAAATTGGGCTTGATCAATCGAAATGGTCAAAAGAAAGCCAAAAAGCTTTTCAGAGCCTTCCTAGCGGCACACAAGCCCCACAGGTGAAGATTTTGGGCAGGGTTCGAGCCAGTCAAATTCGCCCCGAAAATGCCCGATTATTATTGCGTCATCAGTCCTTAACTTTAACGGAACTGTTGCGTCAGATGAATATTTATAGTAACAACGTCATGTCAGAAATGTTAGCGGAACTGCTCGGTGGTCCCGCGGCGGTGGACGCAATTAATACTAAAATTACTGGGGTAGGAGCGGAGGAAATTCAATTAATTAATGGTTCGGGATTGGGGGTAGAAAATCGCTTGTCTCCCCGGGCAGTTATTGAGATTCTGAAAGCATTGGATCGCAAGTTAGCCAATCAACCGATCAAAGTAGCTGATTTATTTCCGGTGGGGGGACGCGATACCAAAGGAACTATGCAGTGGCGGGCCATTCCTAAAGGAGTGATGATTAAAACTGGAACTTTAGCCCAAGTTAGCGCCTTAGCCGGAGAAATTCCCACCCAAGAAAGGGGTAAAGTTTGGTTTGTAATTATGAATGCTGGTAGTAGCAATATCGAGGGATTCAGAAATCAGCAGGATCGGGTGTTACAAGATTTAGATCAACACTGGCAAATTCTCCCGGAAGCGACTAAAGGATCGATTCCTGAAAGATCCTTTCTAGGTGATCCCAGTCGAATAAGTCAAGGTTTCTAGAATTGATTGGCTAAGAGGTTATGGTGATGAGCGAATCTGATCGAAGGGAGGGCGTACACTATGGGTCCTCACCAATCATACTGGCTGCAATGTAGGGGCGCAAAGCTTGCGCCCAAGCCGAATTTTTAAGGATAAAAACACATTTGCGGTAAACCAAGGGATTCTTCCCAACCCATCATGAGATTGAGACATTGTACCGCTTGTCCCGATTGTCCCTTAACTAAATTATCGATCGCTGACATCACTATCACTCGATCGGTTCTCGGATCCACTTCAATACCGAGATAACATAAATTAGTACCACAGGCCCACTTAGTTTGTGGATAGACTCCCCCTGGTAGGATTTTGACAAAGGGAGAAGCACGATAAAAAGCATTGTAGATAGTGATCAAATCATCCCGCACCAGATTGGGATCCCGCAAAGTTGCATAGACTGTGGACAGGATACCCCGAACCATGGGCATTAAATGGGGAGTAAACTGGACGCGCACCTCATGACCGGCTAAATCGCTGCAAATTTGCTCAATTTCGGGAGTATGACGGTGTTTTCCCGCTACATTATAGGCCCCGATCGAACTATCTGCTTCTGCCAATAACATATTAATCTTAGCTTGTCTTCCTCCTCCCGAAGTTCCCGATTTAGCATCGATAATCGTGGTTTCCGGGAGAATTAAACCCTGTTTTAACAGGGGAGAAATCGCCATTAAACTAGCAGTAGGATAACATCCGGGGCAACCGATCAAAGAGGCATTTTTAATATCTTCCCGATAAAGTTCCGGTAAACCGTACACAGCCGTAGATGCGATCGCTTGGTCCTGACGTTCCTTGCCATACCATTTACTATAGGTTTCTAGGCTAGTAAAACGATAATCTGCTGACAGATCCAAGACTTTACACCCTTTAGCGATCAAAGGAGGGGCTAAATCACAGGCTAAACCATTGGGTAAACCCAAGAAAACCACTTGACAACGGGAGGCAATTATCTCTAAATCGATCGCCTCCACATTAAGATTAATGCTATGACCGAGATGGGGATATAAATCACTGTAGGGTTTTCCGGCGCTACTATCGCCCCCCAGATAGGCTAATTCTACGAAGGGATGTTCTTTGAGCAAACGTACCAACTGTACGCCACCATATCCGGAAGCGCCGACAATACCCACTGAAACCTTCTGTTCTTGCGTCATTTCCCTTATTCCTAAAAATTCTTATCGTTAATATAACGCTTTAGTATGGCTGAATTTTAGCCTAACCAGTGGGATTTAAATCAAAAAACTTCCTTTAAAAACCTAGTATCTTGGCCGGGTTGTCCCTAAACCGTCAATTTCTTTTGATCAATAGGCAGTTATCTTAATGATGAGGTACAAGGTTTTCCTTTTATGATGCCAAATTAAGTTAAACTTCATCCTTAGGAGAAAGGCTGTAATTCAATCCCCCATATTTAAAATTTTGAGCGCACCGTAAATTCATAATCTCCTCCCGGTTCTAATTGATAATCGTAGCGTTCTAAAAACCGATTCAAGGGTTCAAAAATCAAAGCCCTACCTAGGGAAGGTTGTACTAATAACTTGCCTTGAAGAAAATGCCACTGAAAACGCCATTGATATTGTTCCGTCCGCACTTCCCCCTCTAATTTCCCCGTTTGCCAAGATTGCTTAATTATCCGCACATAAGCCGTGCTTTCTGGTCGATTGCCGCCACTCACCTGAACCCTACCTATAGATTAAATATCAAACATTAAGATAGCGAATTAATCCTTGTTTGTCATTACTTCAGCCAATTTTCTCGACGCTATTCCGGGGAAGTGACTTCATTAACCTTAGAAACCAAGACATTTAATTGAAAAGGTCGCCCCATTTCCTTAGTAATAAATTCTTCCAACAATTCTACCTGTCTGGGGGTAATACTTTCCGCAGTTCTTACGACTAATCTCACCCGGGGAGGCTGCTTGAGCCAATTAATCGAAGATTCCAATAATTCTGCCCGTTGAAAAGTAATCGTTCGTTGTAATAAAGCTTTTTTGATCAGCCTTTCTAAGCGAGCTTGATTAGCCAGAGTTGCAAAACTTATTCCTAAGGGAATTAGCAAAACCGCTGTCAGGATAGAAGTCAAAATTAGAGCGTTACGCGCCCGATGAAAACTAGAATAACCTGCCAGCAAAAAGACCAACAAACAGGCGAGAGCAATGCCTAATAAATTGGTAATATATAACAGAGTCGCCCCCAAACTTAGAATCCAATTGCCTTGGGATAATCCTAAACCAATCGTGCAAACTGGTGGCATTAAAGCCACGGCGATTGCTGTTCCCGCTAAAGTACCTGAAATTTTCGGTTCTATTTTGGCATAACCACTGATTGCCCCTGCCGTAATTGCCACTCCTAAATCTAAAAGATTCGGTTGAGAACGGGCTTGAATTTCACTACCAAATTCAGAAATTCCGATTAATAATCCTAGCAACCAAGCTATCGCTAAAGCGATAATCGTACCAACTAAAATCGCCAGGGCTGACTTACGAATTAATCGCCAACTACCAATTAAACCACCAAAAGCCAGACTACGAATCGGCAACATCAAAGGGGCAATAATCATCGCTCCAATAATCACGGCTGCACTATTGGCAACTAAGCCAAAGGTAGCGATCGCACAAGAACTAACAATCAAAGCTAGATAGGGAAAATCGAGGGACGCTTCTAACCATAAATCGCGCCACATGGCCCGCGATTGTTGCCAGGTCAAGGGTTTTCTTGAGAACCACGAGTGGGGCCGTTCTTTTCTCGTCATTGTGCTGAGGAAGATGGACTTTTATTTTACCGAAATAACACGGGAGCATGAAAGCCATTGTCTTTTTAAGCAATGGATGAAATGCGACTTTTCTAGAGAAAGATAGACCCTCTCTCACTAGCCGAGAAATCCTTTGTCGATAGGGAAGATATAGGAAAAGAACAATTAGCGATCTTTGAAAAGAGGGCGAACGAGGGGACTCGAACCCCCGAGTGGTGGAACCACAATCCACTGCCTTAACCACTTGGCTACGCTCGCCGTACACTTTTTCAAGTATAACACAAGACGAATGGTTGACAAGAGGTTTTTTATCCTAATTCAGGCTATGGTTAGGGTAAGTGAGTGATGATTTGAGAGCTTATGAAATTGGCGCGGTTAGGGGGAATGGTGTTAGGAGTGGTTTTAGGGGTAATTGCGGGTATATTGCTGACAACTAACCCTAATCGTCAAGATTACGAACAATACGCTTCCCAGAGGTTAACTAGCTATCTTAAGGATAATGTCTGCGCTCGGGCGCAAGCTTCCCCCGAGGTGCAAGCTCTCTTACGGGGTTACTGTAAAATGTTGGTGGATACGGGTCATCCTTTTTTACAAGAAGCGATCGCCACTAACACCACTAGAAAGAATTTTCTCATTTTCAGCGTTTATCAAACGGAATTATCGTTCCCTCCCCCTTTACCTAGTTATCAATTCAGCAGCGTCGGTTTTTTGAATAAATTATACATCTACGAAGCTTTAGAACTGTAGTCAGATAATTGAAATTTTCTGAGAGTAAATCCTGATGGTAGTGATTTTATTGTAGCTCAGTGATTGGGATTTCCTCCATTTACGGAAAAAAGCAGACTTTGCCATTCCAAAAGTACAGGAGTCGGGATAGTGAGAGCGCGGGGATTGTCTAGGGGTAGGGAAAGCTCGATCGCTTCGGTAACGGGTAGCTGCGTTAAGATATCCTGCATCTTGTATTGACCAACGTTAGCTGCGGGTGATTCTTGGGCAAAAGCATCCTCAGCCGCTAAAATTTGACCTTTAGCAGTGGTTATCGTTAATCTTTCCGGGTGAAGAAACTCAATCCCCTCTGGAAATCCCACCAAGCGCAAACTAATTTCTACCGTTTCCCCATCTTTAACTCGTTTGAATAACACCACCTGCCAAGGACTACCGACATCATCGCGCAAACTATGACGGGATTGATACAACAGCTGCCCCGGTCCTTCTAGCTGTTGTCTGGTTAGAGCTAGTGCGGACAAGGAAAAATCGATTTGAAGGCTGATAAATACCAAAAAACTGACGATAACACAAAATAATAATAGAAATCGTTTCATAACTTTATTGACATTAGCTAAAAAATGTGATACGAGCTTCGGCGCTTGAGCCAAATTAACATGATTATATCACTATATAGTTAATTATTCAAAAAAAAGCTGCTGTCAAGGGAAGTGGAGCGGCTTTTTTCCGCAAAGACATTGTATGATTGATTAGATAAATTGATAGTTGCAAGTAACTTCGAGATGGCTAACAAACCCGATGAATTTGCTAGAACAGAAATCAGCGATAGTCTGAAAGACGAAGCAGAGCAAGAAATCCGCGAAAAACAGAAAATAGTTGATTACGACACAAAGGAATATCCTGTGGAGGTTTTAGTTCAAAAATATAAAGAGGGTTTAGATGAAGACATCAATGAACTTTATATACCAGATTACCAAAGAGAGATGATCTGGCCAGAAGCTCACCAGTCGAAGTTCATTGAATCAATTTTTTTAGGACTACCCATACCCTATATTTTTGTGGCAGATTTACGCAAGGACGAGGAAGAAGATTTGGGGAGGTTAGAACTTATTGACGGAACTCAACGCATTCGGACTTTAAGTAGATTTCTCAATGATGAGCTAGAATTATGTGAATTAAAAAAGTTAGAAACATTAAATGGGTTTAGGTTTAGTGATTTACCATTGGCGAGACAAAGGCGCTTCAATCGTTCTACTATTCGCATGATAGTGCTTACAGAAAAAGCCGATGAAGAAGTACGCAGAGACCTGTTTGAACGTATCAATACAGGTAGTATCCCCTTAAATGATATGGAAAAACGGAGAGGTATATCTCCTGGCCCCCTAGTTAATTTAGTAGCAGAACTTGCTCAAGAAGAAAAATTTATCAAACTTTGTCCCTTATCGGAAGCGTCTCGTCGCCAAAGAGAACCAGAAGAATTTATCTTACGTTTCTTTGCCTATTTAGATAATTATAAAAATTTTGGTACAAGGGTCAAGGAATTTGTAGATGAATATCTGGAGGAACATAATACAAATAATCTTGATCAAGAGAAGTTTCGTGAGCAATTTTTAATCATGTTAGATTTTGTGGAGAAATATTTTCCCAATGGATTTTCTAAAGCAAAAGGCCATGTTAGGACTCCCAGAATTCGCTTTGAAGCCATTTCCGTGGGGGTTGCCTTAGCCTTAAAAGAAAATCCCCAATTGGTTCCCAAGTCAATCGATTGGTTAGATTCAGAAGAATTTAGGGAATATACTACTTCTGATGCCAGTAATTCTCGACCTAAAGTAATTCGTCGTATAGAATACGTTCGTGATCATCTTTTGAATTAACTATGCAAACAGTTTTGATCGATTTTCAAGAACGGGTAGAAGAAATTAATAGATATTTCGCATTTTTAGAAAAATTAGAACAGGAAACCCTACAATTATCGGTATTAAAAGATGATGGACAAAGGGAAAATATCCCCCTAGACTCCCAATTAATTAAAACCCTTAAAGCCAATAGTTTTTTACTACTCTATAATCTGGTTGAATCAAGTATGAGGAATGCAGTTATCGCAATTTTTGATGAACTCAAAAATAGAAGAGTTTCCTATAATTTGGTAAGTACCGAAATTAAAAAAATTGTTATTGAAAATTTCAAAAAACGCTCCCCAGAGAATATTCACTCTAACATCAGAGATATTTCTACTGATATTATTGCAGCTGGATTTCAAAGTCAGGAATTATTCTCTGGTAATATTGATAAAAGAGAAGTTAGGAAAACTGCGAGAAATTTTGGATTCTCTTGTGATACTGAATATAACAGGACCAAACATGGGGAAAGCTTGGATATGATCAAGAACAAACGTAATGATTTAGCTCATGGAAATAAATCGTTTGCTGAAATTGGTAGAGATATTACTGTGGAGGAGTTGCTAACAATTAAGGAGGAAGTAATTGCTTATCTGGAACAAATATTAAACAATATTAACCAATATATTACCAGACAAGATTATTTAGATAGATCTCAGATTAATGATCGATAAATATCTGGATATGATTTAAGATACTCAAGGCAATAACTTCAGCTAACTTAACGGGGACAGCATTACCAATCAAGCGACCAATCCGGTCAAAAACTACCGGTTCATTAGGAGATAAAAATTGATAATTTTGAGGAAAAGTTTGTAATAAAGCCGCTTCCCGTAAAGAAATAGCTCGATCTTGCTCTGGATGTCCAAATCGACCATTACCATAGCCGAAAAATTGCGTTGTAATTGTTGGACTTGGTTGCTCCCATTCCATACGACCATAGACACTAGGATAGGTTTTACCACTATTTTTTAAATGACAACTGGCAATTAATTCTTCTGGCCAATCACTCCAAGTACCCCCCGGTTTGGAAACTCGAATACGACGTAAATTTAGTGCAGATAAATTACTGCATTGGTGCAGAGGATCAAAATCAGATTTTTGTCCTGCTTGCAATGGTTGAAGATGAGCGATAGTTGTGCGGACTGTTGCATACATTTCTGGGCTATGAGTGGCAGGAAGTAGATTAATCCTACCAAAGCGTGAAGCCAATAAAATCAAGCGTTTTCTGGTTTGAGGTATGCCATAATCCAGACAATTGACCCTAGAGGATTCAATAGTATAATTTAAGCTAATTAATTTCTGAATAAACTCCTCAAAAACTGAAGTATTCTGTAATTGTGGAACATTTTCCATAGAAACAATATCCGGTTGACAATCTTGCACCAAACGAGCAAAATCTTGGAGAAGTTTCCATTTCATATCACGCTGCTGGTAACGTCTTGAATAAGTAGAAAAAGGTTGACAAGGAGCGCAACCGGCTAAAATCTTCACTTTGCTGCCGTAAAAATGAATTGCTAAATCATCGCCGCTAACATCCTCGATATTTTTTAAAATAAACTGGGCTTTATTATTATGTTCGTAGGGAAATTGACAAGCTGGGTCGATATCATAACCCGCTTTAACGATTAGTCCAGCTTTCTCAAAACCATGGGTTAGCCCCCCGGCCCCACAAAATAGATCCACTGTAGAGATATGGTCAATCAATGACAAGTTTTATATCCTCCGCTCAAAGATAGGGACAACCTTCGATCCTAGCCCATCGATCGAAAAACTACTATTGGGTCCACTGGTAGAAACAAGGTGAACAGTCACAGAACTTAACGGCCTATGATTAAAGAGACGAGGAATCAGAACCCGAAATAAATCCTCGCCCTGCCATTGCCTTGATTCTCCCTGATAATTATGGGACTTTTTGCCCGTTACCAAAACCTCCGTCAGTGGTTTAAATCCCAACACTTCGGACGTAGCGCCACCGATAGTCGTTATGCTTTACTGGTCGCCTGTTTAATCGGAATTCTCTCCGCCCTTGCCGCTATTATCCTGAAATTGGGCATCGGTTGGTTAGGTGGTTGGCGGGTGCATCTAGTAGCCAATTCCTCTCCTTTCCTAGTTTTGCCCCTCGGCGGTTTTCTGCTTGGTTATAGCGCCGGCTGGATTGTGGAACACTTCTCCCCCGCAGCCGCCGGGGGGGGTATTCCCCAAGTAAAAGCAGCCCTAGCTAAATACCCTTTGCCCCTGTCTTGGCGCGTTGCCGTCGTAAAAATGATCGGGGCGATCCTGATCCTTGGCGGTGGTTTAACCCTTGGTCGTCGGGCCCCCACGGTACACATCGGAGCAGCCCTGGCGGCCCAATTAAGCGTCTGGCTGCCCACCAGTCCCGATCACCGTCGTCAGATGATCGCAGCCGGGGCAGCCGCCGGGTTAGCGGCCGGTTTTACTACTCCCATCGCCGGAGTCCTCTTTGTGATCGAGGAATTAATGCGCGATGTTTCCAGTATGACCCTAGAAACGGCGATCGTGGCTTCCTTTACCGGGGCCGTGGTTTCGATGATGCTGCAGAATACCCCCTCGATCATCACTGAATATGCCAATATTAGCTTCTCTGCCCAAGAAATACCCATTTATTGCCTTTTGGGGGTTTTAGCGGGCTTATTGGGGGCTTTATTCAATCAAGGCATCCTTTTTTGTAGCCAGATGCAGCGGCGTTGGCGGTTATCTCTGGCTTGGCGCATCGGTCTGGTCAGTTGCTTATCGGGAACGGTAGTGGCTTTTTTACCCGACTTTTTTCGAGATAATACGGGTTTACGCGAATTTTTGCTGGCAGGGGAATTAAGTTGGCAGAATACCGCCCTCGCTTTTGTGGTCTATTTTTTCCTGACGATGATTTCCTATAGTTCCGGCGCACCGGGAGGACTGCTCGCCCCTGCTTTGGTGTTGGGCTCCTGTTTGGGGTTTCTGGTGGGGGGAATCGAGACGAAAATTATGGGTTTCGGCAGCGAACCTAGTTATGCTTTAGCCGGTATGGGGGCCTTTTTTACCGGAGTAGTCAGGGTTCCGGTAACGGCGATCGTGATTGTCTTTGAACTGCATCACAATTTTAATGTTGTGCTGCCCCTGATGTTGACCTGTGCCGTTTCTTATATCACTGCCGAAAGCATTCTACCCGGTTCTCTCTATCAGCATTTACTTTCCGCTAGTGGTATTATTCTCAACGAGGAAACCCCTGCTAATGATGTGTTAGCCCATCTGTCGGCTATAGATGTGATGCAATCGCAGGTGGAAATTCTGCCGGCGGATTTACCCCTGGGGGAAGTGGTGAAAATTATGTCTCGTTCCCATCATCGCGGTTTTCCCGTGGTGGAACAGGGGCGACTATTGGGGATTTTTACCCAAAGTGATCTGGATAAATGGCGATCGAAAAACAGTCAAACTGTCCTGCGGGAGATCATGACTCCCAATCCGATTACTGTAGCTCCCCAAGCAGCTTTAAGCGATGTTTTATTTCTGTTAAATCGCTATCAGCTTTCCCGTTTACCCGTTACCGATGGTCAAAAACTGGTGGGGATCATCACCCGCACCGATATTATCCGGGTGGAAGCTGATCAATTGGGGGGGGTTTGTCAACTGCCTCAACCCACTACCCCTTCCTATGTGGTTTATCAAACTCGTTCTCCGGCTGTGGGAATAGGCCGGATTTTGTTACCTATTGCCAATCCTGACACCGCTACCGCTTTGTTTAAAATTGCCGCTGCTGTCGCCCGTGAACGCAATTATGAGATAGATTGTCTCTATGTGATTACTGTACCTCGTCTTAGTTCTCCGGCGGAAGTAAAGGTAGATACGCGGGAAGGACGCAAATTACTTCATCGTCTGGAAAGATTAGCGCGACAGCAGAATATCTCTGTTCATACACAAATTTCGGTGGCTCAGGATATCGCCGAAGGGATTTTGGCCACGATTCGCGAACGACACAGCAATTTATTAATTATGGGTTGGACGGGGGAAAGATCCACTACTGGGGCGATTTTTGGGTTTTTAGTCGATACTTTGATCGCCCAAGCTCCCTGTGAAACCATTTTGGTAAAATTGGGTACAAAGGATTGTTTTCCCAATGATCCTAACCTGGAAAGGATTTGGCTGATTCCCACCGCCGGCGGTCCCAATGCCCAACGCGCCTTAGCATTATTGCCTAGTTTGCTGTCTTTGTCCGAGTCTTCGGATTATCCCAAACTTTGGTTATGTAAAATCTATTCTCCGACGGAGTTACTGCCAGATCTGTCTATTTTGGAAGTTTTACAAGCATCTTTACAGAAAGCGATCGCACAGCCAATTGTGCCTTTACCGATTCCTTCGGCCTCTCCAGCCGAGGCAATAATTAATCTGGTGGAATCGGAAGACTGTTCTTTGGTGCTTTTGGGTGCATCTAGGGAAAGTTTGCTCAATCAGTTATTAAATGGCAATATCCCCTCGACGATTGCCCGTGCGGTTAATTGCACTGTGATTCTCGTGCGAGGGGAATTATCAGATTAGGTTATTAGCTAGGCGGAAGCTAAAGTTAAACCGAAGGGTACGGTGTTGTCAATTTTCGCCCCTTGACTTTCCTCTAGGGAATGGGGGTAGAATATTTCCCCCTCTAGTTGACCGTCGGAGTCATCGTCATCCCCATCGCTGATATAAAGGCGTTCACAGGGGATATTATCGGAAAGGATGGCACTGGCCATCATCCCCGTATGAATCTCTAAGAAAGCATCCGCTAGGGTCTCAAATACTAAACGCTGCCCGGGGAAAACCACCCTTTCAAAATACCAGTTAGCAATATTGGTGATGCGAACAATTTGAATATGATTGGTCGCATTGACATAGCAACAAAGAATACTATTTTTCTTGCCGTTGGGGAGGGGATCGAGAATCTGTGCCATAGCAATTGAGGTGATCTTAAAGTGGATTTGTCATCGCTCCTTCACCCTAACATCCTTTGATCCCCGATAGTTGTAAAGATGATTACATTACTCGGATAAAAATCTACCGATAGCTTTTTCTGGTGATAGAAAGCGGTTTTTATTAAAAAATCATTAAATTTAACTAATGCCTAGTTTTGGCTATTTGTCAAGGGGGAAACTACGCTTTTTTGCTGTTTTTCTCAATTTTTTGCCCAGCTATTTAGGGTCAATCCTAATTTTCAGGGAAAAAGTACCTGAATTTTCCCCCTGCTCACTCCCAGCTCTGGTATTTTTTGATTGACAAAAAGTCTAAAATTCTTACCCAACAAGGTTTTTAGATTTATTCAGCCGGCCCTAAGTATGCGCTATCTGATTCTATCTTTTCGTCCCTGTTCGGTAACAATATCAACTACATTGTCAAGTTCACTACCGTTTAGCGGACTAAGCTGCACTGAATTTAAACTGCGTATTGAGAATTTTAGTACAAATGCTCAAACTGCCTCTTGCTGCTCCCCTGCAATCTTAACGAGTAATTTAGATAGTCAAGAGCTTACCACCTAAACTCGGTAGCTGGAAAAAGGTTAATTGTCTCAGTTGCTGATTTTAGCCTCTAGATTAATCATCGAGAATTGAGCAAGCGATCGCATTTATGATCTGATTTTAATTTATTGAGGGTCAGTAAGAATAGCGATAATTGACATTTCTTAAGACCTTATCTCCGACCACTGATAATTAATATTAAGATAAAAAAAAACTTTCTAAAATCTGCTTAGATAAAGATAAATAGCTGGTTATAATTAAATTAAAAATGGATTTTAGGTTCGATCCCCCCTGCCCCCCTTGATAAGGGGGGTGCCGATAGGTGGGGGGATCTGAAAGTTTTCAATACCTACCTACTTAAATATTGACATTTGCCGTTAAATTAGTCAGCAATCTGCTTAGATAAAGATAAGTAGCTGGTTATAATTAAATTTAAAATGGATTTTAGGTTCGATCCCCCCTGCCCCCCTTGATAAGGGGGGTGCCGATAGGCGGGGGGATCTGAAAGTTTTCAATA
>NZ_JADBUZ010000235.1:0-2740 GCF_020245305.1 Microcystis sp. M20BS1
GTGGTCGAGGGAATCAACAATAAACTTAAACTAATAAAACGGAGAGGCTATGGCTTTAGAAACTTTCGGAATTTTTGGGTTAGAAGTATGTTGTCTTGGCATCTTGTCTGTTGATTTAGCATAAAGGGTAACGAAGAGCCGCCATTTTTAACTCTTGTGATGGGTTAGGGTTGGCCAAGGAATTGGAGAATTTGCAAATTCCTCAAGCGATCGTCATGTGAGAACCTGTACCCGATAAGGTGGCACAGGAGTTTTTAAAGCATTTTCTCAAGGCATTTTCTAGGGGTAAATCTTTGTATTTGTCGGTGCGGACGGCGAGAGAACGTCTAGCTGAAGAAGGATTAGATGCGGAACTGCCGGGGGTGATGGGGCTGCCCCTTATTTGTCAAAATCCTGCTGCTACTCCTCTGGTTTGGACAAGGAAGAAGAAGCTATCAATACTTTATCAGAGTAAGCTGGTTATCGGTGCTTTAGCTTTGGGGGCTGTTTTACTGTTAATACCAAAAATAATTACAATTACTTCCCCTTATCGGGTCTATGACCCGAATAAGGAACAGTTGAATGCTGACCTTAAAATTTCCTATCCCAAAAACTGGAAAATTACATATCCCAAAAGTTGGCAAGCGATACCTGGAGAGCTAATAAATGGGGAAGTAGTTCAATTTGTTGCTCCAAAAGATAATATATCAAAATCTTTTCCTGCGATGGTTATAGTTAATATTCATTCCTTAGAATCCCCTACTACACTAGATGAATTTACTAAAAAGACGGTCAATCAAATTAGTCAAAAATTTACGCAAGACTTTATTACTAAACCAATCCCCGCTAAGTTGGGTAAGTTAGATGCTATGCAAATTATTTATACTGAACAACAGGGAGGTAAAAAAATTAAAATCAAACAAATTTTGTCATTAACGGCAAATCACGCCTACATTATTAACTATAAAGCGGAATCAGAAAAATTTTCTGAACTTGAGGGAACTGCTCAAAAAATAATTAATTCATTCACTATTGATTAAACTCTGTTTTTGCAGTTAGATTGATACAAAAATGATAACAAATGGGGAAATATTCATGCAAATTCAGATTGCTTTACCTGACAATATTGTATCTTCTCTTGAAGCTAAATGGGGAAGTTTAGAGTGTAGGTTAATGGAAATGGTTATCGTTGAAGCGTATTGGCAAAGGTCGATTAGTGTTGGGAAAGTGCGAGAGTTATTAGGGATGAAAACTCGCCTTGAAGTTGACGCATTTTTAAAAGCTAAAGGGGTAGATTTACCTTACAGTGAAGCTGATTTGGAAGCGGATAGTCAAATCCATGAACAACTGCGACAAGAAGAAAAATTAAAACCCCTATGATTGTGGTTTCAGATACTTCACCGATTTGTTATCTTTTACTTAACTTATTGGTCAAATTCAATAATTTCTATAGTCAAAATCTCCTTAGATTTATTCACAACTAGCTCAACTATTTCCAACCATTGTGAACCTAGCAAAGTTTCTGGAATTTCATCTCCAGCATGAACTGGAATAATAAACTCTTTACCATCAATAATGACCTGACCTTCATAAAGGTCAAAAAACTCCTTTCCTCTAGCTGTTTGCATCTCAATTTGGGAGGCAATTAAAGTCCACTGTAGTGCTTCTAAATCTTGGGAGTTAATCGCCAGCCAACCGGTGGTAAAACCTGTATCTAGTAGCACTTCAAGGGGAAATTGTTCGCCATTAGCTGCTATCAAGTCAATTTCAAAGAGTAACTCTCCATTTTCTCCAAATATGCCTACAATCATATCATGCCACAGGCTCCTGTTTCATTGAGGCGGAAAGTAGTCAATTTAACTTCTGTATTCGCATATTGATGGCGAATTTTTTGCATTAAACCTTCGAGGGTAGGGTCAATTAAATAATCTCCACTATTGGCTTCAATAGCAATAAACCAGTTATAATATTTCTCGATCAATTCTGGACGTATTTGCTCGAAAATCTCTCGACAGCGCCTACCGAGTTCATCTCTTCTAGTTTTGCGTAATGCTAATTCTTGGGGTGAAATGATCGAGTCTGACAAGATTCTTCCTTGATATTTTTGGTGACTTTTGGATAGTTGTTTCATCTTGCTAATGTTGACTGATTACAGGTATTTTAAGTTAAACAAACCAGATTTTTATCTCGCACCAAAGTAACTCATTAATTCTGGATTACACAAATTATACACTAACTAATTAATTAAATCAACTACATTCATGCTGACTTCTACTGAATCTCTTTGAGTTTTTCCAATGCTGTTTGGTACATTTCTATATTATTTTGTTGTTGATAGAGGTCTGCAGCTTTTTGTAAGTCTTCTCTAGCTCCTTGTTTGTCTTTAAGCTCAAGACGAGCAAGCCCTCGATTGTAGTAAACTTCAGCTAATTGGGGATTGACAATTGGTTCTCTAGTCAAAGTAACTTTAAATTCCCCCTTACCTGGGCGGGAAATTCTTAGGGTTAGGGACTTCCAGAGAATAAAATACCCAACAAAAAAATAGAAAAGTGTTTTTTTGAAAAAGTAATTATTTTTGTCTAGGAAAACAAAGAGTCTCCCATTACAACCTATTTTTCCGAAAAAAAATAGCAGCATAAACTTTTATACTTCCGAGCTTTTTCGAGTATAACAAGGACAAGTTAAAGAATCAAATACAGTTTTTAGCTAACCATCTTAGTTAACTACAAACTAGGTCTTATCATAATAAATATCAATAAAC
>NZ_JADBUZ010000236.1:0-3088 GCF_020245305.1 Microcystis sp. M20BS1
AGGGTGTGGGGTGTGGGGTGTGGGGTGTGGGTTTTTACCGATTTTGAGGTAGTCAGTTACCTAATTTTCAGGGAAAAAGTCCCAGAATTTTCCCCCCGATCCCCGCAATGGCTGGCACTTTTTGAGGGAAAAAAAGTCTAAAAGTTTTGTCCAACAAGGTTTTTAGATTTATTCAGCAAACCCTAAGTAGTTGGACAAAATTACATCCACACCCCAGAAAGAAGGAGGGCTAGAACTGCGGAAAGGGCAACAGGAAAGGGGAAAAATATGTATAAGCGGCCCGCGCATCTAAATTGGTCTAGGTCGATTATCGAACCACCTCTAGCCTGTTGTCTATCCTAACCAAGAAATGAAAAGAAAAGACATTAAAATCGGTCGCCGCTATTCTAGCAAACCCCTGCAAATATTTTTAATTATTGCCTTCATCGTCGCCGCTCCCTTTGCTATTTTTTATCTGATTGCCTTGGCCTATCTCTGGCAAGGCGATCGACTTTTGGCCGCGGGGGAGAAGGAATCGGCTCTGTCTGCTTACCGAACAGTTTTATCTTTTGACGAAAATTCAGTCCAAGCCCATATAAAAATCGCTCAGGTCTTGCAAAGTCAAAAACGCTATTCTGAAGCCTTACAAGCCTATGATCGTGGCTTTATCGTTAATCATAAACCACCGATGGAACCCTCCCAAAGTAATTATTTAGTGGCTTTGGGGGATATCTTCGCGCGGGAGGAAAAATGGTCAGAGGCGATCGATGCTTACCAAAAAGCAATGATCATTAAACCAACTTTTAAAGCGCAATTTCAGCTAGGAAAAGCCCTCTATAGTTTACAACGTTGGGATGAGGCGGCGAAAGCTCTGCAAGCAGCGGTTTTTCTCGATCCTAGTCAGGGAAAAGCCTATTTTTATCTGGGAAAGGCCTACAGTGAACAGCAACTCTGGCCAGAGGCCAGTTATGCCTATCAGCAAGCTCTAGAATTGATACCTAATCAGGGTGAAACCTACAAAAAATTAGGAGAAACCCTAGCAAAACAGGGGAAATGGGAGGAAGCAGAGCAAATATATCGACAGGCTTTAATTTACGCTCCTAAAGATGGGGATATTTATAATTATCTGGGCAAAGCTTTAGCGGAACAGGGAAAACTAGGGGAAGCCATGGCAGTTTTTCAACAGGCGCGGCAAATTAGCCCTAAAAATGCTAAGATTTACCAAAATCTCTGTTATATCTATATCAACAACGGTCAGATCGATGAGGGTCTAAATTGGTGTCGGCAGGCCGTAGAAATTGATCCCAATTTATCAGAAGCTAGATTTATTTTACAGGAAATCCAACGGGGGCGATTAATTCACGACAATCCCGAATTATTAAAAATGCCAGAGATAATTCCCAGTGTTAAGAGTGATCCTCTGGTGAATTTAAAACGCTCAATTGTTAAAATTGTCATTCGCGGCAAAAATAAAAATGGTATCGGCACTGGTTGGTTATTAAAACGAAATCAAGACACAGCTTG
Organism: Microcystis sp. M20BS1; assembly: GCF_020245305.1. Taxonomy (NCBI): domain Bacteria; kingdom Bacillati; phylum Cyanobacteriota; class Cyanophyceae; order Chroococcales; family Microcystaceae; genus Microcystis; species Microcystis sp. M20BS1. Next base: position 1,504 of record NZ_JADBUZ010000236.1, read on the forward strand.
GATCTTGACTAACCGCCATGTGGTGACGAATTCCCGTCAAGAAATCGATGCAGGATCCCGCATTTTTGTGGAGTATTATAGCCAACCACCCCAAGGAAAAATCCGCAAGCGTTCAAAAGCTAAAATTCTCCACATTACCCCCCCTAACGACTGGCTCGATTTAGCAGTATTAGAGGTAAAAAATCCCCCCCCAGATTTAAAACCTTTAGCTTTAGCACCCCTACCAATTGCCCCTAATCAACCAGTAATCTTGATCGGTAATCCTTTTAATCAAAAAGATTGGACTGTCAGCAAAGGCACGGTTAATGATAATAACGAAAAATCCTTAAGTTTGTCCATGTTTGTCGTTTCTGGACAGTCGGGAAGTCCAGTTTTAAACGATAAAAATCAAGTGGTGGGAGTGATTTCCCAAGCGGGTTTATTTTGTCCCAATCCCTCTACTCCTAAACCCCTAGAAAATGCCGTTAAATTAGGCTGCGGTTTAGCAATTCCCATTGACAGAGTGCGAGAAAGGTTAAGGGAGTGGCAAGTTATTGTCAAGTAAAAATATGACAAATTTAATGATTAAGTAGGGATCATCTTATATTTAATTTCACCTCGCTTGCCCTGAACTAACTACATCCTTGCCAACTTGTTCGGCTAAAACTTCCCCAGTAAACTCGGCAATGGCAGCATCATAGTTTTTCACTTGATCGCACCATTGGAATTGAGAAGATAACTCATATAGCCTTTTTTCAGATCCTCCGGCTTTTCCCACTGATTTCTTGGCAAGCTTGCTGATTTAGCGATCGCTACCCAAAAGGCAATAACTAAGAAAAATTTGATAATCTTTTTCTGATTCATTAGACAGCTTTGGGGGTAGATTTATGGCTGTCATTGGGGAAAATAGATTTTATTTCAATTAAATAATAGCCTAAAATACAGGTAGCGACCACATTTTTTCTAACCGTTATCAGTCTGATATTTAGAGTGATATAAGCTATCGGTTCCGATCTATACAATCTGTCAGTATTTGCATTTCGTAGGGAGTGATTGCGTGTTTTGGATCATTTTCTGGAATACCCGCCTCAGATGCACAATTTTTTACAAGCTTTGTCGCTGGATCATCCGCTTGTTGATATTCATCCCATTCTGAAGATGAGGGGGAATATGTTTCCTTTTGAGTTTCTGAAGATGAGGGGGAATATGTTTCCTTTTGAGTTTCTGAAGATGAGGGGGAATATGTTTCCTTTTGAGTCGGAAAATAACTATCGTTTATCCAAGCTAATGCGAACCCACCCAAAATAGTAAAAAAAATTATCCTCTTTATTGTTAGCGACATAACTCTATCCTGTTTTTTACAATAGCGTTACTATCCTACTTTAGTCAAGATAAGGGTTTAAAGGTATAGTGGTTAAATAAGAAAATAACCAATCTCCCCATTTTTCCCTCTCTCCAAGAAAAATTAAGGCTCTTCGGGAATTGTTATGCAAATAATTAACTTAAAATAAAATTCGATGAGAGCAACTACGCTCAAAAGTAGCTGAAATTCATACAGGAAAGGACTTAAGGCACAAATAGGTTAATACCAAAAGATAGACAATCG
>NZ_JADBUZ010000237.1:0-26416 GCF_020245305.1 Microcystis sp. M20BS1
AAAAGATATTTATCAGAAAAGTCATGATCAAGCTAGAGGTTTAAAGACTGATCGGGTTCCAATTATTTTTATTAATAAATATTTTACACAATTCATACCAGGTAAGCAACAGAGCTACGCCACTACTACCGAATCATTACCGCCTTTTTCAATCTGTCCCTGAAAAGGTCTTAATTTTAGGGAAATACAGTTAAAGGAATCCATTCGTAGGTGTTGACAATGCCTTGAAAATAATCATTAATAGTTTCTCTGGAATAGGGAACAACACCATCTTCACCAAACCAACGTTCATAAATTGTCACCGCTTGTTGTTGGTCGCTAACGATCCCTTCCATGAATTTTAATAAGGTGTAATTCACTGTATCGCGCCATTTAGAATCATTTTCGGGTAAAGTACAGGCATAGGATTCGTAGGCGTAGGGATAGGAGGGAACTATGGCTAAATTATTAGGATTTTTAGCACTTTTCCTTAAACCTTCTAGGGTAATGCCATCACTGGCAAAACCATCAATTTCTCCCGCTTCTAGTTTTTGTAAACCCTCGCCACGATTTTTAACTTTGACCAAAATAGCGGCGGGTTGTTGGGTTTTAATTACCGATTCATTAGTAGTATTGGCAATCACTCCAATGCGTCTGCCTGCCAGGCTACCGATGTCATCGAGATTACTACCTTTGCGGGTGAGCAATTGAGTACCACCGGCAAAGTAACTAACGGAAAAATCCACTTCATTTTCTCTTTTCCAAGTAAAAGTAGTGGAGCCACATTCGATATCGATAACCCCTGTTTTCAACTTTTCAAAACGATTTTGGGGATTAATCTCAACAATTTTTAACTTAATTGGTTTTCCTAACTTCCGTTCGGTTTCCTTGCGAATTAACTCTAACATATCAAGGCTGTAACCCACCCACTTGCCCTGGGAGTTGACAAAACCAAAGGGAATAGCATCTTTACGAGCGCCGGCAGTAATTACCCCAGTTTTTTGAATGCGATCGAAGATTGCTCCCGCAAGGCTAGAATGGTTACTGGTGACGGTTAAAGCTACTGTCATCGTCATGACGGCAAGTGTACGCTTCATTTTTTTCCCTAATCTGAAAGTGGCTCAAGTCTGGGACTGTTTTAGGAGACTGAGAGTTTCCCAGAGGAAGATTTTTTAGCGGCGATTGCTGGGGACAAAAAAAGAGGAGAGATGTTACTCTCTCCCCCTTTTAGTTTTTTCGACAACATTTTAAATTGTTTTTTCAGTTGTCGCTGTCGGGCCGAACCGCCCTTGCCTTTGTCGTTACGTCCCTGACGGCGGGGGGACTCCCATCGCTTAAGTCGCATAGTTTTTAATTCCAATTTAGTCAGTTATATTTTTTATTGTAACAGGTTTAACGTCAGTTTGGATTAAGGAATGCTGAACTCTAGTTAACCAACCTTGTCCACCTAATTAGTATTTTCCCATGCTTAGTCAGCAACTTTGGCACAGCCATCAAGATCTAGTACAAGCTTGTCTAGAACACCCTTTTGTGCGATGTATCGCCACAGGAGAGCTTAAACGGGATTGTTTCGCTTTTTATGTCGGTCAGGATGCTTTTTTTCTGGAATCTTTCGCCCGTGCTTACAGTATCGCCGCCGCTAAAGCTCCCGATTGGCAGGGATTTACTAGCTTTCATCGGTTAGCGGCGGGGGTATTAAAGGAGTTAGAATTACATGAAAATTATGCTTTACAGTGGGGAGTTGACCTGAGAAAGGTTCAGCCCGCTAATGCCACCCGTCGCTATACGGATTTTCTTCTCGCTACCGCTTGGATGGGTGACATCGGTGCGATTGCTGTGGCGATGAGTCCCTGTATGCGTCTTTATGCTTATCTGGGTCAACAATTAGCCTTAGAACCAATTTCTGAGAATCCCTATCAAGCTTGGATTGATAGTTATAGTGGGGATGAATTTGAAGCTTTAGCAAGCCAGTTAGAGGAATTGGCGGATAAATACACCCTGATGACCGAAAATATCTCTTTATCCTATCGTTATGCCCTTAGTTGTGAACTGGATTTCTTTAGTGCCGCCTGCAGCTGGGGCAAATCTTAAAATTTTTCCGTCACAATGTTAAGAAATATAAATGACGCTAAGATTAAGGTAAGCAAAATCGTCATTATAAAAATAATGTTCCCTTCGCAACCCGCCGAAAACGAACTCCTGAAAACCATCTTGGAACCTCTACTAGAGGATTTCACCTATTGGTTTTCCCGTTCCCGTCTTCTCCTCGAATCCGAGAGATTATCCTTTCTCAGCCTCGAGGAACAAAACGATTTATTAGCAAGAGTCAAAAACGCCCAACAGGAGGTAGCCACGGCTCATTTACTCTTTAAAACCACAGGTGGTCAGGTGGGTATCGAGGCCAAGATGTTGTTGCCTTGGCACCAGCTGGTGGCAGAGTGTTGGGGGGTCAGCAGTCGTCGTCGTCGATTACAGGGTTGGGGAGAATATCAATCTCCTCAAACTGACGCTTAACCTGAAACTTTTTTGGTAAGCTAGAGAATTGAGCGAATTTTTAGCATAAAGTTTTGGCAATTAGGAATATTCACACATAATTCATGGGAGACTCGGCCAATGTTACATCTGCTCTATATCCTCGCCTTCACAGTTATCGCTTTTTTGACCATTAATAATTTAATTCGGAGTCTGATTACTGTCAGCATGGATTCCCAGAAACGTCCTGCTAAATCGGCTAATTCCTATAATCCCTACGGTTATCCCATGACTTCCCATCCAGAACTTTTGGACGAGGCCGGACAACCGATTAATGAACCTCTGTTAGTGATTCGTTCTCTCACTGTCGAAGATGCTCGTCAACAGTTAGATGCTATTTATAATTCTTCTCCCAGTGCTACCAAAGAGCAAGATGAAGAAATCTAATTGGGGTTGGCTGAATAAATCTAAAAATCTTGTTGGGTAAGACTTTGAGACCTTTTTGAAATCCAAAAGTGCTAGGCAAGAGAGTGATCAGGGGGAAAATTCAGGTGCTTTTTCCCCGAAAATTAGGTAATTGACCTCCTCAAAATCGGTAAAACCCTGCACCCCACACCCCACACCCTGCCCCCACCAGCAAACTTTTTCAGCAGACCCTAATTGGTTCTAGAATGGCAGTCCTTGAAAACAGATATATTTATCTACACGGTTTTGCTTCTAGCCCCCAATCAACAAAAGCGCAATTTTTGAGACATTGTTGGCAAAAGAGGGGTTTAGCAATGGAAATTCCCGATCTTAACGGTGATGACTTTTCTAGCTTAACTCTCACTCGTCAGATTGTTCAAGTCGGCCCGTTGATTCAACAATCTCAGCTTCCTGTTACTCTGATTGGTTCCAGTTTTGGCGGTTTAACGGCAGCTTGGCTGGCAGAAACTTATTCTCAGGTGCAAAGGCTCGTTTTATTAGCTCCGGCTTTTAATTTCAGGCCGATTTGGTTAGGACAATTGGGAGCAGAAACCCTAGCCAATTGGCAAAAATCTGGGAGTTTATCGGTTTATCACTACGGTTATCGCCGTTATCTGCCAATTGATTACAAGTTGATCGAGGATTTAGCCAATTATCCCCTAGAAAAGTTGATCAGGCAGCTGCCTACCCTGATTATTCCTGGTCGTGCCGATGAGGTGATTCCCCTAGAAAATAGTCGCCATTATTGCATGAATCGCCCTTGGCTGAAATTAAGCGCATTAGATAGTTAAAGATGCCCGCACTACTACATCTTATACCTAATTTAAATGCAGGACAGCTGACGACGGCTTTGTGCTAAAATGTTTTCAGGAGACTTGAAACGGACCTGGAGGAAGGCGTAAGACTACCGCTAAGGTAGCGGCATCCAGTGAAGCGTCAACAGACCTGAAGATCGTTCAATTAAGTTTGTTTGATCTGCCCGGAATCACCGTCCGATCAAGGCGGTGAGGATGTCAACGCAACCGTTCAATCCACATCACTATTACCACAGAAAAAAAATCAAATGCAACCCAGCGACAAAAGTGTTTTAACCCCTGAAGAACGGCTTCAAATTTCATTTTTACTCAAAGTAAGTGTTTTAACCCCTGAAGAACGGCTTAAACTTTCATCTTTACTCAAAGCAATGGAAAGCAAAGAACAGGCTCTCCGCAACCTTGACCCGATGGTGTTGGATCTTTCGATTCGCGAGCCTGCTGTAGGTTCCCCCATAGGCCATGTTCTTGAAAACAAACTCGCCCTTTTAAGCCTGGCGAGAAAATTCGGCTTTAAGGAGATTTTACTGGCAACTTTCAATGTGTCGATGCCAGAGATTGAGCAAGTTGACGATGCCTTCTGCAAATTACTCAACGAAAGGAAAGAAGACCTGACAGGTACTTTTGGATTCGCCTCGCCCGGGAAGTTTTCCGCTGACCAAAAGGTGTTTAATGCAGACATCAGCATGGAGAAGCTGAAAAAATATAAAATCCCTAACGCTATCTTTGATCTTGACATCACTAAGGCCTACGTCCGCGTAGAAGACCGCGACAATTACCTACGGGAACTTGCCGCCACCATTAAATGGACTCATGAAAATATACGCGGTGATAACGGAGGCGCTCCCCGCGTGTATATCAACTACCAGGATGGTGTAGATGCGTTTTTCGAGGATTGGGAATGGGTGGCAAGGGTTACGAAGTTTCTAGCGACTCAACCCATCGCCGCCATTCTCTACGAGGATGGAAAAGGAACGGCGCTACCTTTCCAGATCGCCACATTGACCGCCATGATCAAAGGACTTATGCCGCCCAATATCAAATTGCTAGTGCATATGCATGCGGGAAATGGTATGGAAAATGCGTCAATCATGGAAGCTTTGTTAAACGGAGCCGATGGCATTTGGGCTGGTTTCACACGCGAGGCAGCAACCAATGGTCATGCGCCAAGTTCCGAGCTGTTGGCGAATCTGCGCCGACTCGGCAACCAAATAGTGGAGAAAAAGTATGCTTTCAAGCAAATGGTTCCCATCGCCCACGAAATGACCAAAATCAACACTGGAGAACAGACCCAACCCGATGTTCCGATTATCGGCAGGAATGCCTACCGGACAATCCATACGTTTTTCATGCAAGACAAGAATCAAAAAATGGATTTGGCCCCAGAAGCCATAGGTGCCAAACCAGGCTGGCGCATCACAATGAGCAGCGACAATGCAGTATTGCGCAATCGTTTGAACGAAGTGCGGCCCGGCACGGAACTTGACGACGCGACTGCAAATCGTATGCGCGCCCTGTTGCGTAGCGATCTGATGGCAGGCAAGCGCATCGCCTATGACGAGCCGAACAACCTGATCGACCTATACGTTCGCGCTACAACCAAGCCTTAAAACTTAACGCGAGTCGAATTGGTCTGTGAATATCGAAAAATTTCCCTATCTGGATTCGGTCAGGGATTTCTGAAAATTCCAGAAGAGCATTAATATTATGGAAATGTCTAATAATAATGGTTCTTCGGTTTGTCTTATGCAATGTCTGTCTCTATAAGGAATGAAACCCTTATAGAGACAGACATTGCCGCAATTTTTGTCAATTGTTGGCGATCTGGACGAACTAATCAATTAAATCTCTTGCCAGATAAGGATTTAGTCGATTTATGCCCCCATATCGAACCATGCCAAGTCCCGAAGAGCCAGAATAATCCCCCTTTTATCTGAAAAAGAGGGATTTATAGCGGTTCTCGCATCTGGGCGGCACACTTAAACCTTTGCTGATTAAGCTGTTCAGGATCGGGAATGTACCTCTTGTGAATCAGAAACGCTATATTTAGTCCAAATTTGTTAGATTGAGAGGAAAGTTTTCACGCTTCTCAGTCTCAAGACAAGAGGTTTTCTCCTGATATATTGCCACTACCAAAGTCCGCGGATAGGAGATACACTAGGCTCGGGAGCAGGTTGGGGAGCAACTTCAGTAAAGGTTCTGGTTTCCGGGGGTAAAGCGGGAAGTCCCCAAGCGGGTTGTTTTTCGTTGATTTCTCTTAAAAGTTGCGAGCGAGTGCTACTGACGGCGATTTCTGATTTTAGTTTCAAGCGGGAAACCCAATAGGGACGAGCTTTACCCACATAAACTAATTTGCCATCTACCACTTGCAAAATCACGTCATCACCACCAGTGGCATCCCCAACAATACGAGCGGTGGTTCCGTCGGCAAAGTCACCACTGAAAATTTCTTTGCCATCCACTGTTACAGGTCTGATCAATTGGATGGACATAATGCCACCCACGGTTCCCCGGACGCGACCTAGTACATAGTCACCGGGGTTGAGTTGTGGCTCACCTCTGTAGGTGTTATGGCCGCGCAGTTGACTGATCAGGATTTCGTTATTTTGTGGTCCTGCTTGTACGGGTACAGCACCAACGGTAGTTAGGGCAACTAAACCGGCAAAACCAGCGACAAGGGAAATTTTGTTAAACACAATTACCTCAAGCAAAAAGTTAGTAAATTGTCTATAGACGTTTTAGATTATAACCTAGTTCCCAATTTTGTCTATATTGCGAAATATTAGTTTAATAATTTCTCGATCGAGCGGTTGGAGGTTTCAGTTATCAGTTATCAGATTGCAGTTTTAAGTAGACAGTGTTGGGTGAAAACTTCGGTGTCTTCTGGACATCAGGTGAAAAATGTTCACCATGTCACATAATGGGCGCAAGCAGTTCGATAAACTCACTGACCACCTTGCGCCCCTACAGCCGGCACGATGTTAATGGTAGGGACATAAGGCTTATGCCGTTTTTTCGATAAGATAAGCTTATCACTTTAACTCCAATATAACCAAACTTGGGAGCTTTCTTTTCACTGATTACTGATTACTGTTTACTGCTCACTGAAAAACCCCCACCCCCCCACTTCCCCTGAAAACTGGATTAAGCTAGGCTCTAAGACCGCTCGACATTGCTGAATAATTCAGGATCGAGGGTGGGTAGTTCGATATCTTTTTCTGCTGGGGAAGAGGCCAACTGGAAGCGGTTTAAGGTTTGTTGAACGCGATCAAAAATGGTGATTTTTTGCTCGCTATTGTTCTGGGGTTCGGGAATAGGTTCCACTTCTAGCGGAGGCTGAATCCCAGAGGCCGGTTCGTTAATCTCCTTTGTCTCTGGTATGGTGGTTAGGGGAGATTCGATCGCTTCAGGGGTTTCCTCCACCTTTTCGATTGTTTCTGTCTCTACTGGTTTTTCTTCCACGATTGGGCTTTCTGGCTCAATAACAGGGGTTTCCTCAACTATAGGGCTTTCTGGCTCAATAACAGGGTTTTCTTCCACGATTGGGCTTTCTGGCTCAATAACAGGGGTTTCCTCAACTACAGGGTTTTCTTCCTCAACTATAGAGGTTTCTGGTTCGATAACAGGGGTTTCTTCCTCTGGAGTGGGAATAGTTTGATAGTTGGGATCAACGATGCTACGGGCAATTGTAGGGGATAAATCGCCGCGGACTAATTGACTGAGGCCGTCTTGGTAAGAGGGATCAAAGCTAATCACGCGCACGCTGGTATTAAACTCGTTTTCGACTTTATTTCCCTGACCATCGATGAATTCTAGTTGTACCCAGTTATTGCCCTTGGCAAAACCCTTGAGATAAATCGGTTCCCAAGTATCAAGCAGAAAACTGTCACCGTTGACAGTGACACGAATGCGCCAATCTTGAAGATTATTATCTTCGTTGGCAGTATTGGACAGACGTAGGGGAGCATTACTCAGATAAAAATCGAGCAGGATCGGTTCTGCACCGTAGATTCCTTGCGGACTACTGTAGGTCAACAGGGGTAAGTTATAATCAGGGGCATTTTTGCCTGTTTTTGTCAGAATATGAAAGGTTGTTTCAGCGAAGGCCCCATCATTTTTAAAACTTTCCTGCCAAGGACGCAGGGCCAAGACGCGCAGGGTATGAGTACCTGGGGCAAGATTTTCTAGGATAATCGGTTGCTTGAGGTCGTAAATAGCTGCTGCTGGTTCATTATCGACAATTAGACTCAAGTGGGGTCCTAATTTCAGGGTATCGTCTTGGAAAATTGGCAGATCTGACACTTGTAGTTTAACTATCACCTGGGTGTCATCGAAAACTTGTTCGGCCAGAGGACTGAGAATCGTTACTTGGGGAGCGTAACGCTCTAAACTGGGGCGCAGTTCCTGAATTAGGGCCGGGGGAGCAACCTCAGAAATGCGGCCTTGGACGACGGGAAGATTAGAGGTTTCGGAAGTGGGGAGATTGGTAGCCGTCAAGCGATCGCCACAGGCGGTTAACAGAATGGTCAGTAAACCGATCACAAGACATATACGAAGGGTTTTGACTGGGATTAATTTATGTAGTAGGGATAGCACGTTCCTCCTAGAGCCAAGGCCAAAATCTATACAAACCATTGATTTTTGCTAGAGTCATTGAATGCTCTGGTGTCAGCAAAAGCGCGAGAAGATCAGGTTATGGCCTCAATTTTACAGAATTGTTTGATTGTTTTTTGAGAATCTATCTATTGAATTTTCTATATGGTCTGGTGAGGGAGAAAAAGGGGAAATCGGCTTCTGGGGCGACAATTAATAAACTTTTGTAAAGAAAAATTACCGGTCTGACCCTGACTAAGACCGTCCATAGCAGAAAATGTCTCTCCTATCAAGGATTGAGAGAATTTTAATTATTGTTAAGCACAACGAACAGAGGAGAGAACAAAGACTTATCATCTACTATTGATGCTTTCGACTGGAATCTCACCCAAGAGGAAAGTCAAGCGACATTAACAAAAGGTGGGTCAGATTTCAACTTGCCTTTTTTAGGTTAAAAAATCTATCCTCAAATAAAACGCTAAGTCTATTGTCGAGAGAGGAGAATCCTCATGGCACTCCCCCCCAAAGAGGCGGTAGCTAAAGTGATTGTAGATAAAGACCCAGTACCTACTTCCTTTGAGAAGTGGGGTCAACCGGGGCATTTTGATCGCACTTTAGCCAAAGGACCCAAAACCACTACCTGGATTTGGAACCTACACGCCAACGTCCACGATTTTGATAGTCAAACCAGCGATCTAGAAGATATTTCTCGGAAAATCTTCAGCGCCCACTTCGGACATCTCGCCGTTGTCTTCGTTTGGCTAAGTGGAATGTACTTCCACGGCGCGAAATTTTCTAACTATGAAGCTTGGTTAACCAACCCGCTGGCCATCAAACCCAGCGCCCAAGTGGTCTGGCCGATCGTCGGTCAAGGCATCCTCAACGGCGATGTGGGCGGCGGTTTCCACGGTATTCAGATCACCTCTGGTCTGTTCTACCTCTGGCGCGCCTCCGGGTTCACCAACAGCTATCAGCTATACTGCACCGCTATCGGTGGTTTAGTGATGGCGGGCCTGATGCTGTTTGCCGGTTGGTTCCATTACCACAAAAGCGCACCGAAACTGGAATGGTTCCAAAACGTGGAATCGATGATGAACCACCACTTGGCGGGTTTACTCGGCTTAGGTTCCCTAGGTTGGGCTGGTCATCAGATTCACGTTTCTTTACCGGTGAACAAACTCCTCGATGCGGGAGTCGCTCCCCAAGACATCCCCTTGCCCCACGAGTTCATTCTCGAACCGAGCAAGATGGCGGACTTATATCCCAGTTTCGCCCAGGGTTTGACCCCCTTCTTTACCCTTAACTGGGGTGCTTACTCGGATTTCCTCACCTTCAAAGGTGGCTTGAACCCCGTGACCGGTGGTCTCTGGCTTTCCGATACCGCTCACCATCACTTGGCGATCGCTGTATTATTCATCATTGCTGGTCATATGTACCGTACCAACTGGGGTATCGGTCACAGCATGAAGGAAATCCTCGAAAACCACAAAGGTCCCTTCACCGGTCAAGGTCACAAAGGACTGTACGAAATCCTGACCACCTCTTGGCACGCTCAGTTAGCGATTAACCTGGCTCTCTTAGGTTCGCTAACCATCATCGTGGCCCACCATATGTACGCCATGCCGCCCTATCCCTATCAGGCGACTGACTACGCCACCCAACTATCCTTGTTTACTCACCACACTTGGATCGGTGGCTTCTTAATCGTCGGTGCGGGAGCGCACGGAGCGATCTTCATGGTACGGGACTACGATCCGGCCAAAAACGTGGATAACCTGCTCGATCGGGTGATCCGTCATCGCGACGCAATTATCTCCCACCTGAACTGGGTATGTATTTTCCTCGGCTTCCATAGCTTCGGTTTATACATTCACAACGACACCATGCGGGCTTTTGGTCGTCCCCAAGATATGTTCTCGGATACGGGAATTCAACTACAACCCATCTTTGCCCAATGGGTACAAAGTCTCCACACCCTAGCCCCCGGCAACACCGCTCCTAACGCTCTCACTACCGCTAGTTATGCTTTCGGTGGCGACGTGGTAGCAGTGGGTGGCAAAGTGGCCATGATGCCGATCACTCTCGGTACTGCCGATTTCCTCGTGCATCACATCCACGCCTTCACCATCCATGTCACCGTGTTGATTCTCCTCAAAGGGGTTCTCTACGCTCGTGGTTCCCGTCTGATTCCCGATAAAGCGAATCTCGGTTTCCGTTTCCCCTGCGATGGTCCCGGTCGCGGCGGTACCTGCCAAGTTTCGGGTTGGGATCACGTCTTCCTCGGCCTGTTCTGGATGTACAACTCCATCTCGGTTGTAATCTTCCACTTTAGCTGGAAAATGCAGTCCGATGTCTGGGGAACCGTCGCCCCCGATGGCACTGTCACCCACGTTACCCTTGGTAACTTCGCCCAAAGTGCCATCACCATCAACGGTTGGTTACGCGATTTCCTCTGGGCGCAAGCAGCGCAAGTCATTAATTCCTATGGCTCCGCTCTGTCTGCCTACGGAATCATGTTCCTAGCCGGTCACTTCGTCTTCGCGTTTAGCTTGATGTTCCTGTTCAGTGGTCGCGGCTACTGGCAAGAATTAATCGAGTCGATCGTCTGGGCGCACAACAAGTTAAGAGTTGCCCCCGCTATCCAACCTCGCGCCCTGAGCATCATTCAAGGTCGTGCCGTTGGTGTGGCTCACTACCTCTTAGGCGGTATTGTCACCACTTGGGCATTCTTCTTGGCCAGAAGTCTCTCGATTGGCTAAACTTGCCTATAAGGGCTTGCCAGTCCCCCGGGGATTGGCAAGACTAGGCTCAACAGGCGTCGATTGACCGATACCTCTGTAAGCGTTTCCTATTACAGTGGGTGAATTTAAAAAAGGAAATAACCAGCACTCGTGTAAGAGCCTCAGTTATTTAGAGAGGAGAATTTCCTAAACAGCTATGGCAACTAAATTCCCTAAATTTAGCCAAGATCTAGCCCAAGATCCGACCACCCGTCGGATTTGGTACGGGATCGCCACAGCCCACGATTTTGAAAGTCATGATGGCATGACGGAAGAGAATCTCTACCAAAAGATTTTCGCGTCGCACTTCGGCCACATTGCAATCATTTTCCTGTGGACTTCCGGCACTATATTCCACGTCGCTTGGCAAGGTAACTTCGAGCAGTGGATCAAAGATCCCTTAAACATCCGTCCCATCGCCCACGCGATTTGGGATCCCCAGTTCGGTAAAGGCGCTGTAGATGCCTTCACCCAAGCTGGCGCTTCTAACCCTGTTAACATCGCCTATTCCGGGGTTTACCACTGGTTCTACACCATCGGTATGACCTCCAACCAAGACCTATACCAAGGTGCGGTGTTCCTGCTGATTCTCTCGGCGATTTTCCTCTTTGCTGGCTGGTTACACTTACAACCTAAGTTCCGTCCTAGCCTCGCTTGGTTCAAAAACGCTGAATCTCGCCTGAACCACCACCTCGCCGCTCTGTTCGGTGTTAGCTCTCTGGCTTGGACCGGACACCTCGTTCACGTTGCTATCCCCGAATCCCGCGGTCAGCACGTTGGTTGGGACAACTTCCTCTCCACTCCCCCCCACCCGGCGGGTTTACTACCCTTCTTCACCGGTGACTGGAGTGTGTATGCAGAAAACCCCGATACTGCTAACCACATTTTCGGTACTGCCCAAGGCGCGGGAACTGCGATCCTCACCTTCTTAGGTGGTTTCCATCCCCAAACCGAGTCCCTCTGGTTAACCGATATGGCTCACCACCACTTGGCGATCGCTGTGATCTTCATTGTGGCTGGTCATATGTACCGCACCAACTGGGGCATCGGTCACAGCATCAAGGACATCCTCAATGCACACAGACCACCCAGTGGTAAGTTAGGAGCCGGTCACAAAAATCTTTATGACACGGTTAACAACTCTCTCCACTTCCAACTCGGTTTGGCTCTCGCTTCTTTAGGCGTGATCACCTCTCTGGTGGCGCAGCATATGTACGCGCTACCCCCTTATGCCTTTATCGCTAAGGACTACACTACCCAAGCGGCTCTTTATACGCACCACCAATACATCGCTGGTTTCCTAGCGGTGGGTGCTTTCGCTCACGGTGCTATCTTCTTCGTGCGTGACTATGATCCCGAAGCGAACAAAGATAACGTGCTGGCGCGGATGCTGGAGCATAAAGAAGCGATCATCTCTCACCTAAGCTGGGTTTCCCTTTTCTTAGGTTTCCACACCCTCGGCCTCTACGTTCATAACGATGTGGTCGTCGCTTTCGGTACTCCCGAAAAACAAATCCTGATCGAACCTGTGTTCGCTCAATTCGTGCAAGCAGCTTCGGGTAAAACCCTGTACGGCATGAACGTACTGTTGTCTAACCCCGATAGTATCGCTTACACCGCCTATCCCAACTACGGTGATGTTTGGTTACCCGGTTGGCTAGACGCGATCAATAGCGGCACTAACTCCCTCTTCTTAACCATCGGTCCTGGCGACTTCCTCGTTCACCATGCGATCGCTCTTGGTTTACACACCACCGTTCTAATCCTGGTTAAAGGTGCTTTAGACGCTCGTGGTTCCAAATTAATGCCCGATAAAAAAGACTTCGGGTATTCCTTCCCTTGCGACGGTCCTGGCCGTGGCGGTACTTGCGACATCTCTGCTTGGGATTCCTTCTACCTAGCCATGTTCTGGATGTTGAACACCTTGGGTTGGTTAACCTTCTACTGGCACTGGAAACACCTCGGTGTCTGGTCGGGTAACGTGGCTCAGTTTAACGAAAACTCCACCTACCTGATGGGCTGGTTCCGCGATTACCTCTGGGCTAACTCGGCTCAGTTAATCAACGGTTACAACCCCTACGGTGTTAATAACCTTTCTGTCTGGGCCTGGATGTTCCTCTTTGGACACCTCGTTTGGGCAACCGGTTTCATGTTCCTGATCTCTTGGCGTGGTTACTGGCAAGAGTTGATCGAAACTATCGTTTGGGCCCACGAACGCACTCCTCTGGCGAACCTCGTTCGTTGGAAAGACAAACCCGTGGCTCTCTCGATCGTTCAGGCTCGTTTGGTTGGTTTAGCTCACTTCACCGTTGGCTATATCTTCACCTACGCCGCCTTCTTGATCGCCTCCACTGCTGGCAAGTTCGGCTAAACCTTGAATTAGGTGACTAAAAAACCCCCCGCCCATTGGTGGGGGGTTTTTTGTTTATGATTGATCATAAAAGCGCGGCTCAATCTCAAAAATCTATGCAGTGGGAAGAATTAAAACAGCTTTATGATCAGGACTTTGTTTTGTGGATTGAGCGAACCACCGAACAAATTCGACGCGGGGAGATGAAAAATTTAGATTGGGAACATCTTTTAACGGAGATAGAAGATTTGGGGCGAGAACAAAGAAACCAAGTGGAAAGCTATCTAATTCAAACCGTTAAACATTTATTGATTTATCAGTATTGGCTGACTGAAAAAGGTAATTGTGGCCGGGGATGGGCCGATGAAATCGATAATTTTCGTCTAGAACTAGAAATTTTATTCCAGTCAAAAACCCTCTACAATTATGGGGCTTCTAGGCTAGATATAATTTATGATAAAGCCAAGCGATCGGTGATCAAAAAAACTGGTTTATCTGTTGATACGTTTCCGCAAGTTTGTCCTTATACCTTTGCAGAAATTATAGATTTTGATTTTTTACCAGTTCAGAACACGAGAATTAAAGGCAAGAAAGAAAATTATCGTTATAATGAAGTTGTGGCTTATTCTTGAATCAGCTTATTCTGTCAGCGATAGAGTATTATGGGTCAAAAATCTTACGAAGTTTTCCAAGCAGTGGAAAATAAAGCTAACCTTCTAGCGGGTTATTGGGGTGACTTCAAAACGGAGATTATTCAGCATTTGCCTGAATCCTATCATGGTGAAATCCACGAACTTTCTAGTAATCTAGAGAAAGCTTTAGAAGTTTTAATCAATGAATTGCGCCATCCTACCCTGATTTTAGCGACGACTGGCACGACGAGCAGTGGGAAGAGTACCCTAGTTAATTTCCTCTGTGGTGCTGATATTGTGCCGATGGCACAGCGAGAAATGAGTGCAGGAACAGTTACCATTGAGTATAGCGAAGAAAAGACTTTAATTATTGAAAAAACACCGGGGGCGTTGTGGGAATGCGGGAAATGGGAAAAGATTAGCGACGAAGATATTTATAGTCGCTTAAAACAGTTAATGAAGGCTTATATTAAAGCCAGAAAAAAACAACCTGATTTAGCTTATCCTCGATCTATTATTTATTATCCTTTTAGACTGGTTAAAGATGAAAGTTTCTTAGAATTGCCTAAAGGGGTTAGAGTTAAATTATTAGATTTACCCGGGTTATCTTATGTAGGAGATGAGGGAAATATTGGGATTATCAAACAATGTCGTGAAGCTTTATGTTTAGTAACATATAACAGCGCAGAAACAGATCCTTATAAAGTTGATAATCTGTTATCAGAAGTTGTTGATCAAGTTAAAGATTTAGGCGGCTCTCCTGCACGAATGCTATTTATTTTAAATCGGATTGATATATTCAGATCAGATGATGATTGGCAAGAAAGTGAAAGTGAGTTTGTTGAAGAAACGACTGAAAACATTAAGGAAAAACTGATCGAGAATTTAAGAGAATATACAAAAGATATTGAAAATTTGAGAATTGTAAAACTGAGTACATGGCCAGCTTTATTGGCTTTACAAATTCAGGATAATAAGAAATTGCTTCAGGATCTGTTAGAGGAATTACCTAAAAGAGAGGAAAATTGGTCAGAGCATGATCAAACTAGACTTGAGAAAGTATTAAAACCCTATGAGCAAGCCATAGATAACTTTCAAGTTTTAATTAAAGAAATCATGAAGCGAGGAAACTTAAGTCTTGATGCTAAACAATGGACTATCTCTCAACAAGAACAAATTGCCAAAGAGTTATTCAAACAATCCTATGCAGAAGAATTTGAAAAGAAACTAAGCAAGCACATAGCAGAACATTTTCCTAAATTAGTTATTCCCCAAGCTATAGAAAAATTTAATGTAGCGGCGGGAAATAGTATTGCACAATGGGCAGTACAAACTACTACGGCAATTCTTAACAGTTCGGAAGAAAATTATCAGCAAGAATCTGAATTGTTATCACAAACAAAAGAAAATCTTGATTCTTTTCTCCAAGCTAGTGATGCCAAATTAAGACAGCCCCTAGCCGTTTTTGAAAAATTAGATATTGATACCAAAACAGCCGATAATTTAGTAGCTAGTTTAAGAGAGGCTATCAATGAACTTCAATTTACTCCCCCTTATGACCAAATTCAAGAGAAATTAGTTCCCTTAGTTGAGTGGAGAGAGGCACTAAAGACTGTTATTAGAAACGTCTTAGAAGCAGTAGTTAAATCTTTAGATAATGGCAGAGTTGATTTGGACAATATCAACTTTAAAAAGGCCAATGTTAATCAGGTTAATATGCTAAAAAACAACTTGGATATCCTGATTCAATTGGGCTATACAGGTTCAGATGCAAGAAATGGTTTATTAATCACAGCAAAAAGGGATAAAGAGAAATTAAGTCTTCAAATAATTAAAAAAGAGTTAAATAATTTATCAATTAATCTAACTATCATATTATCGCAAATATTAAAGAGAGTGTCTGCTCAGGAGATTAACAGAATAGAGGAATCTGTATCTGAATTGTTTAGATTTCATATTAAACATATAGAAAAGGGTGCTGAAGAAAAAGCACCAAATTTTGTTATAAAATTTCCACAATCTGAACTTAATACATTTACTAGAAAACTGGAATTTGATTTTAATTTGGAGTCTGATATTGAAATCAGTTCTGGTACTTACAGAAGTTTTAAACACTGGCTATGGATGAAAAAAAAGGAAAGCATGATTGCAGAAATTCCAAGCACTGAAACTCTTTTACAGAATTGGATTCATCAATTCCAGCAACAGGGCGAACCTGAAATGTTATGTTCAATGTTTGAATGGCTATTAGAACAGATTGATAATTTAAAAAAAAATGTAGATCATAAAACCCATGACATTTTTAATAGCTATTTAGCCAGCCTAGAAAAAGCTCAACAGGAAATAACTACTAACTACGAGGAAACACAAATTATATGGAAACCTATCCAAGAAAGAGCTAAATTTTTAGAACAAAGCCTTGCGGAATTAGAAAATTTTGAAAAAGAGGAGGTGAATTAGTGAATAATAAATATTTTTCGAGTATTTGTAAAGATGTTTTTGCAATTGTGTATCCAAAAATAAAATCTAAAAAAGGAGGTGTACTCTATCATGTTTTAAGTATTATTCTTGAAAGAGAAGAATCTCAGAGAGATGATCTATGTCGTTATTTTGGAATTAATCAATCCTCTTGTTTAGATGAAGATAAAAGGTTGTCTGGTGAATTTCTTAATGATGTAACAAAGCTCGTTTATGTAGAAAGGCTTAAATTCGGGGACTTTAATTCAACAAATCTTGCAACTGGCATAAGTGATATCTTAGATAACGTTGATCTAACAAAATCAAATCAATCAAAGGAAGAACGCCAAATGGAATTAATTATTACAGTAGCTTGTTTAATGGTAGGGGCATTTACTTGTTTTAAATATCTACAAAGGACTCGTTCTAAAAATGAAATTAGTCCGACAGCTTCTTTATGTCTAGCTGTTCCTGCATCAGAAGTTTATAATTTACATGAAGGGTATGATCTTAATAGAGATGATGTTGTAAGATTAATTGATTGTGCTACAGAATTTTTATGTGTGCCAGAGTATAAAAAAATATCTGTAGAGACTATACCGGAGGAAGGACGCTCTCCTGAAAGTCGATTAAAATTCTACGTTAGAATTAATCTCAAAAATGGAGGTAATATCATTGGTAAAGAAACTCAGTATGGAATGAAGCGAGAACTTCCACTTAATGTAACAGGAAAAGTTATACAGATAGGGTTTCTCAAAAATGTCTCTATTCTCAGAGAATTCAACCGTATTTAAGGAGTTAATTTAATGGATTGGAAATCGGCCTCATCCTACTATGAAACCCGTCTCAGTGATGTCTTAAATATCCAACATTTTGCCGTTGACTTAGCCAAACTTCCCCAAGCTGAAGTTCCCTCTAAATTAACAGAAATCCTCCTGCAAGAGGCAATACCTGCTAACCGTCAACTCGAAAGACTGAGAAAAAGAGAATTTCGTATTGCTGTGGTTGGCTTAGAAAAGGCGGGAAAAAGTACCTTTATTAACGCATGGTTAGAATGTGATTTACTTCCTGCCAAAGGAGGAAGATGTACCTTTACCACCACGCAAATTTATTCCGTTAAAAGCGAATCTGAACAAAGATTAGAAGTGCAAACCCGCAGCGAAGAACAATTTATTCATCTTCTCAAAGAATTAGAAACCGTTGGCGCAAAAGAAGACTTAAACACCATTAGAGAAAACGAAATCACCCTAAAACAAGTCAGACGAGAAGGTAATTTAGTTATTCCTTTTACTCGACTAGAAGACATCCGAGAACAACTAAAAAAATACGTTGCTGATGAAAAATACGCCCATGCGGTCCTAGAAGCACGACTTTATACTAATAAACTCGCTCAAGCAGAAGGAATCGTCTTTTATGATGTTCCTGGTTCAGATTCTGGGTTAGCCAAGCACGTTGATGAAGCACAACAAATGTTATCAGACTGTGATGCAGTCATCGTGATTCAGCGTTTTCGCAGTATTAGAGAAGCCGAATTAGAAATTATTAAATTTACCGAACAAGGTGATAAGAATGTCACCATTGCTGATAAGTTATTTGTCTTTTTAAGTCATATTGACTCTCTTGGTAGCCCAGAAGCCCTTAAAACTCATATTACAGAAGCCTCTCAGGATTGGTCAAAACGCGCTAATTTACCGGTTAATCGCATTGTTTCTGGTTCAGCAGGAGCTTATTTAATCTTAAATAATCTGGCGGAAGAACCTACTCAATTAGAAATCGGAAAAGCCAGCAATATTCAAGATAAATTAAAAACTTTGACTGGAATTATAGATGATGAAATGTTAAGAACTCAAGCTACAGGAATCCCTGAAATTAAACAAAAAATCTTTAATTATATTAATACTGAGCGAGTAGCAATTCTCAAGAAACGCTGTGAAGCTTCCATTGATAAAATTGTCAGCACCTCAGAGGATATTCACCATTTTGTCAGTCAAAGATTTCCCGAAAATCCTGAAGAAGCACAACGCTTTGAAGAGGAAAGAAGAAGAATTGATTTTTCAGAATGGTGGCATAGAAAATGGGAACAGATAAAAGCTGATTTACAAAACTTTTATGAAACATCTGCCATTAACAAACCCTTAGAAAAAGTTAATAACGAATCTTCTAGTAGTATCGAAAAGTTTAAAGAACGCTATGGGCAACTGTTAGCCAGTGAAATGGCAAAATTAAGACAAGAAACTTTAAGAAAAAAAGAAATTATTTTTGATGCAAATTCTTTTCCAGACTTCGACAAGGCAAAAGCTAATTATGCTTGGCGGGATGACTTGTATGGGGATGTTAGAAAATTTTTGGATGCCCTTGCTCGACAATTAGCGGCAGAATTAAAAGATGAAGCTTTAAAATTAGTCGATTATATGTCCTCCTTATTATGGGGAAGTTCTCAAGTAAAAGAACGATTAATTGGTTATTCAGAACAGGAGTTTTTAACTCGCTTAGAAAATAGCTTATCAGTGTTATTTTTAAGATTTGCTCGTCCCGTTGCTGAAGCATTAATTCGCGGTCCTGTTAACAGTGATACCCGCAGCCAAATTGTCAAATCCTTAGGGGTTGATGTGGAACTGATTGATAACTATTATCAAGGAGATGAACCTGCTTTTAGAGTCTTAAAAAAATACGTTAAGTATGGTTCTGATTTACTCTTTAATCCTAATCTTCGTCAACAGGTGCTAGGTGTAACAGAAATTGCCAAAAACGTTATCGGAATGACGGTAGATACAGTTGGGGTTAATTGGATCGATTTGGCTGACCAATTAACCCCACCCAGAGAGGTTGTTACCTTTGAAGTAACTAATGATATTAACGCTTTTGAAGAATATCTACGCCATGGTATTTTTGAAGCTGCAGGATTTGAGTCCTACTGTATTCAAGAATTAAGAGGATTAGTGGATATTTTTCGAGAAAAAGAAGGAACATGGGCAGGTGTCGCCCAAAACGAATGGTATAAGGAGAATCCTCAGCTTGTAGCAGAATTACCCGCTAATTTGAAATCTCAAGAATTTAATTTAGAAGTTAGTGAACGACTGAGACAATTAGCAATTGCCTTGAAAAGAAATAGTTCCTCTTAATAACGTCAGTTCGGGTTAGGGGAATTTTCTCAGGACTCGGACGGGAGAAGGAAAGTTTTAACCCGGGACAGGATCAAGCTTTCAGCTAATCCAGGATTCGGGTTAAATAGACTCTAATAGATTGTATCCCGTTGACGGGCGGGGCGATCGAGGGATTTAATCGCCGTTTCTAACTCCTCGAGGGTCAAACAGGTACCGCCCAAGGCCCCGGCCATAGTGGTAATATGTTCTTCCATGAGAGTACCACCGAGATCGTTGCAACCCCAGTTTAAGGCTTCTGTCGCCCCCTGTAAGCCCAATTTTACCCAACTGGGTTGATGATTTTTAATGCTATTGCCCAGATAAATCCGCGCCACTGCTGTTAATTTTAATGTATCGGCTAAAATTGGTTGATCCCGTCCGACTCGATTTCTCAGGGGTTTGGGGGCCGATTGTCCCACAAAAGGCAATAAAATAAATTCGGTGATTTTAGCCGGATAATTATTTTCTAGGGCGATTTCTTGCTGTTTTCTAATTTTTTCAAGGTGCTGCACCTGTTGACTAGGGGTTTCAATATGACCGCAGAGCATGGTACTGGTGGTATGTAACCCCAAGCGATGAGCAATACCGACTATTTCTAACCAAGTGGCGGCATCGATTTTTTCTGGACAAATTACCCGTCTTACCTCATCCACTAACACTTCGGCAGCCGTCCCCGGTAGAGAATTCACTCCTGCTTCTTGCAGGGAAGCGATAACTTTTTCGTAACTTAAACCGTCTTCTCTAGCGATAAATTGGACTTCTTGGGGCGAAAAAGCGTGTAAATGCAGGTTGGGAAAGGCTTGTTTCAGGTTTTTAACAATTTCTAGGTAATAGTCTAAGGAATTGCCCTTAATCTTGGCTTTTGGGTTTAATCCTCCCTGCATACAAATTTCCGTCGCCCCACGATGGACAGCATCCGCCGCTTTAGCGATAATTTCCTCTAAATTAAGCCAGAAGGCCCCTTCTTCATTTTCATCGCGTCTGAATGCACAAAAACTGCAATGCTGCTCACAAATGTTACTAAAATTAATGTTGCGATTGATCACGTAGGTGACGGTATCTCCCACCTGTTGACGACGCAAAAAGTCGGCCGTTTCCCGAATCTGGGCAATTAAACGGTTATCGGTAGTTTCTAGCAAGATAATCGCTTCTTTTGCCGATAAATTCGCCCCTGACCGCGCTTTTGCCAAAATATCGGTTACGGGTGCGGTGATGGAGGAGTTAGTCACGGGAAATAAATATTGAGGGTTGCCGATCCTAATTGTAGAACGAGGTCAGAAGGAACAGTAAAGAAAGAGAGCCGATTTAATCCTTTTTCTGTTCCCTATTCCCTTGTCTGCACGCGGTAATTTCCGGTTGAGAGCCTTTATTGCAGGGTGGTTTGTTTTTCCTGTTCTTTTTGTTGACGTTTTTTCTTTTCCGCTTCTAGAGCATCTTCGATAACCTTGAGCAGCTGATCCATTTTATCGAGATTACCGCGATAAACATCGAGGTCTTTTTGCAGTTTTTCGCTGGAGAGATGCAGAATTTCTGAGAATTTTTGCAAAATTGGTTCGCGTTTTTCTTTTTCCTTGATTATGTCTGGTTGTGCTTCGGCTAAAATAGTATAAAGACCGATGGCAAACAGGCGACTATACTTAAACTTAGCCGCGTTGATCACCGAAACTAAACTATCAGACAACTGATTGTTACCACCTAGGGCAGGGTTTTGCAGTTGGGAAAGCAAGGAATCAATATTAGTTTCTTTGGCAATAGCGATCATATTTTCGGCATCATGACGATAGACTTCGGGATTACCGTTAACCGCTTGGCACAAAGCATTAAAAATATTCGGTTTATCTTCCCCCGGACGATAGCCTTCCATGAACTTCTCGAAAGAAGTAACCACACCAAGGGCATAAATTGGATCATAATGGAAATCTACATTAACAGAGAGCAGGTGCATCTCGACTAATAATTCCTCAACCACGCGCCGATACACCGAATTGATGGGGCGGGTGTGGCGAGTATAAAAATCACGCTTACTATCGGAAACAGTACGAATTTTGTCCACAGAACCAAACTTCATAAAAATTTAACACTGCTCTCATTTTCCCCCTTCTCGTTCCCCCTGACAAGGCCGGTGATCACCAAAGAGCCACCAGCAGTCAGTCCAGAGAAAGCAAAAGAACGAGTAAGATATAAAGATAAGGACATGGAAAAATCGAGATAATTAGCCGATACTGCCTCTACCAATCGCTTTTTTACTTTTCACTTTTCACTTGACTATATGGCCAATCAAGACGACAAAATCAAAATTATCACTGATAACCGGCAAGCACGCCATCTCTACGAGATTTTAGAGACTTTTGAAGCGGGGGTGCAGTTGCTGGGGACCGAGGTTAAATCTGTGCGCGCTGGTAAGGTAAACCTGCGGGATGGTTACGTTTTAGTCCGCAATGGTGAAGCGGTGTTAATTAATGTTCATATTTCCCCCTACGAACAGAGTAGCGAATATTTTAATCACGATCCGCGCCGGACGAGAAAATTGTTGATGCACAAAAAGGAAATCAGCAAACTCATCGGTCAAGTGGAACAGAAAGGCTTAACTCTTGTGCCTTTGAAGATGTATTTTAAAGGTAGTTGGGTAAAAATCAGCATTGGCCTCGGTAGAGGCAAGAAATTACACGATAAACGCGAAGATTTGAAACGTCGTCAGGATCAACGGGATATGGCACGAGCGATGAAGCGTTAACCAAGACACTTATCGGACTGGCAAAGGTCTAGGTAAGAAACGAGCGAGTTTTGTTAGAGTTGAACTGTATTCGGCTCCTTGCAGCCATCACCATCCCCCTCACCTTGGATTGAAATTTATGTTAAAACTCTTGACAAAAGTAATTAAATATGCTAGGACACCCGCTTTGATCGCTCTATCCTTAGGGGTGGGTGCGGGAATTATTTTACCAAAAATAACTTTAGCCAATGGCAACCCCGGCCTAACAATTTTTAGTGGAGTCGATCGCAAGGATATATTAGATTATTTTTTGCAATTTGGCGGTCGTCCCAAGCAAATGGATCGTTATAAACTCTATATTCCCGCGAAAAAACTCTCCCAAGGGGCTTCAGCTTTTTTTATTTCCTATCCCGATTATTTTAACGGCCAGTTTGACACCAATAAAATCGAGGTACGCATCAACGGCAAATCTTTACCTTTAAAGGAAGTGGTTTGGGATAAGGATAGTCGCGTTATTCAAATTGTCCCCGAACAAGCGATCGATCCCACCAGCAAAGTTGAAATCGTCATGTCTAATGTCAGAAATCCTGAATTAGGCACTTATTACTTTACCTGTGATGTGACTGCCTCTGGCAATATTCCCGTCCGTCTCTACGTCGGTACTTGGATTGTCAGTATTGAACCTTAAACTATTTATGGGACTTGCGCTTTGATAATGTACCTTTTGGGCGAACGCAGTTCGCCCCTACATTGTGGACAAAATCCGTTACTGTAGGGGCAGCAATTCTCATTTTGAAATAAATAGAGCATTAACCCCGATTTTGGCATGGGCAATATAGTACAAAGTAACTATTTTTGAGGAGAGGCGGTCACTAAAAAAACAATTGGTTGGACAAATTAAGTATAAATACTCAAGCAATCAAAGGGGTTGGCTGAGAACGAACGGGGTTAATTCAGGAAGATAGTTCTGTTTTTAGAATAGGGAATTCAAGGGAAATAAAAATTTATAATTATTGTCAGCTAAGGTAAAATGGGTGAGATAGAAATCCACCAGCACGTCAAATTATTCCAAGATGGCTCAAAAAGCGGCAACCCTAGAAGTTTCGGAGTTAATGCAATTTTTACGTCAAGAATTAGATGATTTACCCGAGGAGAGAAAACCTGGAAATAATAGAAAATATGAGGTAGAAGATGCCGTGATGGCTGCATTTTCAGTCTTTTTTACTCAGTCGCCGTCTTTTTTAAACCATCAACGTTTAATGAAAAGTAATAAGGGAAAAGATAATGCTGAAAGTTTATTTTCAATTGAAAAAATTCCTGGGGATAATCAAATAAGAAATCTGTTAGATCCAGTGCCAGCCTCTAATGTCTCTAGGACTTTTCAAAAAGTCTATCAATGGTTAAAGGAAAAGGGAGTTTTGGAAAAGTTTCTCTACTTAGATGGAGAAATTTTAGTGGCGTTAGATGGCACAGAATATTTCTCATCCAAGAAAATTAATTGCCCTCATTGTAACTGTCGTAATCATCGAAATGGAACTACAACTTATTTTCATGGCTGTGTCACGCCTATGGTGGTTTCTCCTAAGCAAAAACAAGTAATTAATTTAGAGCCAGAATTCATTAAAAAACAAGATGGAAATCAAAAACAAGACTGTGAAAATGCGGCCGTTAAAAGATGGTTAAATAAGAATCATAAAAATAAGTATGGTTATCCTGTAACTCTTTTAGGAGACGACTTATATTCTCACGAACCTATTTGTGAATTAGCGGTAAAACAAGGTTATAGTTTTATTTTTGTTTGTTTAGAAACGTCGCATAAAACTTTATATGAATGGCTAGAATTTTTAGAAAAAAGTGGCGAAGTTAGGATCGTTGAAAAGAAACAATGGGATGGGCGAAAAAATCTAATTTATCGTTATCGTTATGCTTCTAGAGTTCCCTTAAGAGAAGGCGACTCAAGTCTCGAAGTTAATTGGTGTGAAGTGACTGTTATTAATGAGAAAACCCAGAAAACTATTTACCAAAATAATTGGATAACTAATCATAAAATCACGGAAAATAATGTCGAAGAAATTGTCAAAGCTGGACGCAGTAGATGGAAAGTTGAAAATGAAGGCAATAACGTTCTTAAAAATCACGGTTATAATTTAGAGCATAACTTTGGTCATGGTCAGAATCATTTGTGCGAGTTCTTATTGTCTTTGAATTTACTAGCTTTTTTATTTCATACCGTTTTGGATTTAGTTAATTACACCTATCAAAAGATTCGTGAGCTATTAGTAACTCGGACTTCTTTCTTTAATGATATTCGTACCCTATTAAAATTTATTTGGTTTAAGAATTGGTCGGAATTTTTCTCATTTATTCTAACCGAATATGTCCCATTTAAAAAAGTAAATTCTAGTTGAAAATGTCAGAACTCTTGAAGGAGAAAAAGAAAGTTGTTTATAAAAAAAACTAAAAATTTTGTTAGAATTTCATCCAGATTTATGAGTTGAAATCGATTTTTCATGGACAAAGTTCTTAAAACCTTTCTATCTCCAGCGTTGGATGATAATTATCTGTCAAAAAATAATGCTTCTACACAAGTTCTCTATTTAAATAAGAGAATTTTATCTGAATTTTTTTCAAAATGAGAATTGCTGCTGTAGGGGCGCAAGGCTTGCGCCCTCCGGATCGATCAGGTTTGCTGATCACCCTAAGTAGGGAGAGAGCCTTCCAGAGCCCCCGCAGCTAAGGGACTTGCGCTTTGATCCTGTGCCATCTAGCTGGTCTGATTCTTCTACAGAGCGATTTTCTGGCTGGGATATTATTCCCACGCAAGTCCCTAACTCCTCTAGATAAGTATTTTGGCTCACGCCCCTTCCTCTTTTGAGACGTTGTGACACTTAGGGTGCGGAATGTGGGTTAGATGTTAGTCACGACGATTGAAAATTGGTATATAATTCAACTAATTACAAATCGTTATTTTGAGGGGCTTTGCCATCGGGAGTGCAGATGACTTACCTATCCCAAAAACCTCTGATATTCGAGGATTTTTTACAAAAATATGGCAATGAATTTCGCTATGAATTAGCCGATGGAGAATTAATCGATATGGAACCGACCGGGCCGCATGAAACGGTTAGCGGTAAAATAGCGACCCACATTGGTATGGCTTTAATTAAAGCGCGAAAATCTTGGTTCATTCCCCGAACCTGTCTGATCCGTCCTTTTACCGATGCGGCCACGGCTCGTCGTCCCGATGTTGTCGTTCTCGATGAGACCGTTCTCGCCCTAGAACCCATCTGGGACAAAGAACCTGTAATTACCCTACCCCGATCGATTCAATTAGTTGTCGAGGTGGTCAGTAGCAATTGGGAGACCGATTACGCTCGTAAGGTGGAAGAATACGCGCTTTTTGGAATTCCTGAATATTGGATCGTCGATTATCGCGGATTAGGAGGAATTGCTTTTATCGGCAAACCCAAACAACCCACTTTTACCGTCTGCCAACTACTTGATGAAGTTTATCGGCAACAACAATACCGTTTGGGAGAACTGATTTCCTCTCCTATTTTTCCCGATCTTCAACTCTCTCTCAACGATGTTATGCCTCGTTGATTTGACACTCCCGTTGCACGACAGAAATTTACCATCCTTTTACCGAAATTACTCCTTACACTGATAGTTGGAAATTAGGAGATTTATCCTTATCATCGAGAAGTCAGTTAACTTTTATTTATGATTTAATCGAAGAATGGAAATTTGAGATGGTCTGGGAAAATGTAGCCCCTCTAAATGAAGAAAGTCAAGAGCCTGTACTACTGGATTACTACGGCAAACCTCCTGAACAGTATGGAGATGAATAGGAAGAAAATTATTGAATTTTATTCTATTTCTGGACTTCCCCGTTGACAAAAGGCCATAACCTATGCTGTAGGAGGGATTAAGAGAATTTCCGCCGCCCCGTTACTGGGTACAAATCAGGGAAACTCCCAATAAATCTAACGCTTTTTGTTGCAGTTGGGTCGGTCGAGT
>NZ_JADBUZ010000238.1:0-30580 GCF_020245305.1 Microcystis sp. M20BS1
AATAGAGGTGAAGGGGGGATTTTGTTCGGTGCTAGACTGATATTTGAGTAAGCCAGACAGAAGCCAGAAAAAGATATTTATCAGAAAAGTCATGATCAAGCTAGAGGTTTAAAGACTGATCGGGTTCCAATTATTTTTATTAATAAATATTTTACACAATTCATACCAGGTAAGCAAGAGGGCTACGCCACTACTACCAAATCATTACCCATCGGAGGCTATTTGGTTATCTCTTTAGTCTAGCGATCGCTCCGACTTGATACGTTATGACAGCAAATTAAATAGAGCATTCATTCGATCGCACTCAAGCGCGGGACTTCTGCTGACGCTAAGTTAAAATTATAAAAAGCCCACACTCCCAGAAAGCCATTTATTTTTTACAATGGAAGATTACCTGGATTATTTTTGCGGGGGGGCGATCGGTGATTCTCAATTTTTCCCTAAGGATTGTAGCGGCCAAAGGCAGACTATTCTGTAAGTTTTCACTCTACAAAACCTATCGGGTGGTCAGTAGCGCCCCCGTCGATGTCCTCTGGCAAAAATTAATCAATGTGGCCGATGTCTCTTGGCATCCTTTGATTGCCAAGGCCGATGTTCCCTTGGGTTTAATCGCTAAACCGGGGTTAATCTATCAAGCTGTCACCCGTCTGACTCCCATTCCTATCCGGGTTTTCGTGGAAAATGTCCGCCCCGGGGAACTCCTCAGCCTCAGAGTTCTCGCTATCCCCGGCATGGAACAGAAAATGACCTACCAAGTAGAATCAACCCTCTGTGGTACTTATATTTCCTATTCTGTCACCCTGCGCGGTTGGCTGTCCCCGTTTATCTGGTGGTTAAGTCGTCCCTATCTAGCCAAAGTCGCCGCCCAACTAGCCCACGCTGCCGAAGAATTAACGGCCTAAAAAAAAATTCCCCTCCATTGTGGTAATAAATAATCTGCCAAGGGTCAAGATCTAAGTCACAATAGTATATGGATAGACTTAAACAAAATTTTAGTCAGCTACATTGGTACATATAGTCTACTGATATCATCCCGACGAGTTGAGCGCAACAACCTCAATCCGCCGGGATGAACTATCTCTAGAGACTTTACTGATGAAGTAAGCTCTACAGGAGGGAATTATGGGGGAATTAAACACAGCCGAACTTCTAGTTAAATGTCTAGAGAATGAAGGGGTCGAGTATATTTTTGGGCTACCCGGGGAAGAAAACCTCGATGTTTTGGAAGCCCTAAAAAACTCCTCGATCAAATTTATCACCACCCGTCACGAACAGGGCGCGGCTTTTATGGCCGATGTCTATGGACGCTTGACGGGAAAAGCGGGGGTTTGTCTCTCCACCTTAGGACCGGGGGCGACTAACCTGATGACAGGGGTAGCCGATGCTAACCTGGATGGGGCACCCTTGGTGGCCATCACCGGCCAGGTGGGAACCGATCGGATGCACATTGAATCCCATCAATACCTGGATCTGGTGGCCATGTTCGCCCCAGTGACGAAATGGAATAAACAGATCGTCCGGCCGGGTATAACCCCAGAAGTGGTACGGAGAGCCTTTAAAACCGCCCAAAGTGAGAAACCGGGGGCAGTTCATATCGATCTTCCTGAAAATATCGCCGCTATGCCTGCCGATGGTAGTCCTTTGCCCCTCGACAGTCAGGAAAAAGTTTACGCTTCCTATCGGACTTTGAATATGGCGGCGGCAGTGATTTCTAAAGCGAAAAATCCCTTGATTTTGGCGGGAAATGGGGCAATTCGCGCTAATGCTAGTGAGGCTTTAACGGAATTCGCCACGGCCTTGAATATCCCTGTGGCTAACACTTTTATGGGTAAGGGGGTGATTCCCTATACCCATCCTCTGGCTCTTTGGGCGGTAGGATTACAGCAACGGGATTTGATTAGTTGTGCCTTCGATCGCAGTGATTTAATTATCGCTGTTGGTTACGATTTAATCGAGTATTCCCCGAAAAAATGGAATCCAGACGGGAAATTACCGATTATTCACATCGGCATGACTCCAGCGGAAATTGACAGCAGTTATGCTCCGGTGGTGGAAGTGGTGGGTGATATCACCGATTCTCTCATCGATATCCTCAAACGGGCTGATCGCCAGAATAAACCAACTCCTGTCACCGCGGGATTAAAGACGGAAATTCGGGCCGATTACGAAACCTATGCCAATGATACGGGTTTTCCGATCAAGCCACAAAAATTGATCTACGATCTGCGTCAGGTTATGGGACCGGAAGATATCGCTATTTGTGACGTGGGCGCTCATAAAATGTGGATGGCCCGCCATTATCACTCCGATTGTCCTAATACTTGCATTATTTCTAACGGTTTCGCCGCTATGGGTATTGCTATCCCTGGTGCGATCGCCGCTAAGTTAGTTCATCCCGATAAGCGCATTGTGGCGGTGACGGGAGACGGCGGTTTTATGATGAATTGTCAGGAATTGGAGACAGCTTTGCGGGTGGGAACTCCCTTCGTCACTCTCATCTTTAATGATGGCGGTTACGGTTTAATCGAATGGAAGCAGTTAAACTATTTTGGGACCTCTTCTTTTATTAAGTTTGGTAATCCCGATTTTGTTAAATTTGCCGAAAGTATGGGATTAAAAGGCTATCGGGTGGAATCTGCTCAGGATTTGATCCCGACACTAGAGGAGGCTTTCCGGCAAGAGGTGCCTACGGTGATCGATGTTCCCGTCGATTACGGTGAAAATCTGCGTCTTTCCCAAAAATCGGGCGATCTAAGCTGTCAGATTTGGGAATAGAAGTTGATAGCGCCAAGCAACCCCCTCGGTAGCTTGCCGTTAACTTCTCGAAAAAAATCCCCTAACTGAATCTCAGTTAGGGGGAAGTAATTAGGTTGGCTTTGGTAACGTTAGAAAACCCGATCTAGAATAACCATTCTAGAACCGCCTCATCTTTAGTGTTGGTGTTGCGAGAGGGGGTTTCCCGGGTAAATTTCATGTGGATAGAACGATTTTGTTCACCATCGGCGGCCACGGCCATAATCGGATAATCGATTAAACCATCTTGGAAGGACATCTGATAGCGGAAAGTGCCATCGGGATTGAGTTTAATCGGACGACCACCGATAGTTACGGTGGCATCGGGTTCGGTGGCACCATAGACGATTAATTCTGCATCGGCAACTAACCAGAATTTGCGCGGACGTTGTAGGGTTTCCGAAGCACCCATACCGATACCAGAAGCAGTCATCCCGATACCGGAAGCGGTTAGTCCCGATACCGTGGGAACTGCCCACATACCAACCCCGGAGGGGAATACATAAGAACTGATCACTTCCGACATCGGTACGGAACCAGCGACGTGCTGCATGGAACCAAACAAGGAACCGGCCACCCGTAGGGCCTCGATATCGCCGACACTCTCGAAAATTTGGTCGTAGATAGGGCTTCCGGTGGTTCCGGTGCTGCTGTCGTAGCGTTTGCTGGGGGGAACGAGTTCGTAAACAGTTTTACCCACCAGTTCTTCTTCCCAGTTAACGGTGACAAAAATATCTTCAATCCAGTCGGAAGGATAGACGGGAGGAATCCGCACTAAAGGAGAACGGGCCAAAACTAACCAACGTCCATCAGCACAACGATAACCGATATCGATAACATAATCTCGATCGCTGACTGGAATCGGTAAGTACCATTCCCGGGCTAATTCATCACAGAGATATTCTTGGACGCTATGCGCGCCTTGGCTATTGATATCGATATCGGTGACATCATAAAGACGCAGGGCTAACTGTTGTCCTCCTTGACGACGGAGATCTTCTTTTGATTCGTTGGGGATATCCCAGTAAGCATAGGCCCACTGAGGATCGCGAGGTAGGAGGGTAATGCGATTTTCCCCGTAGCCACCGGGCAGATCTCCTAAACCATCATCCACTGAACCTAGAATATCTTCGATCGGGTTAGCTTGACCTAATTCAAATTTTGCTGCTTCCACTGGTTTTTCCTCTTTAATAATAGATTTAAAATTGCCGCTTACTCCCATAGCTTGGGTAATTGCCTCGATTAATTGCGTTTTCCGCATCCGACTGTAACGAGAGATGCTGTATTGACTGGCAACTCGTCGTAGTTGCCGCAAGGTCATCTCATCTAAGGGGGGGTATTCTGGAACCATGAGTTGACGCTCTCCGATTAGTTACGACGGCAAATGTTTTTGGGCATTTGCAAAAGCAGTGATCTGGGTAATCCTTCAACTACTCATCGATTGCTTTGTGAACAAGAGATCCACTCGATGGGGATCAAGGGAATCGCTTGTTATAAATACCTATTAAACAGCAAGATTCCGATTTTGACCAAGTACATTGTCATGGTTTCTTGACTAAACCGCCAAACCCTTGATCCCAAAGAGATTGTTATATCAGGAAGTTTTGATATGCTGTGCTGCCTTGAAACTGTAGGCGATATTTTAGTACAAGCGAACTCTAGTAATTACTGATTACTGATCACTGATTTGTACTCCGATCCCGATCGCCTGTAATCTGATATTGAGACTTTTAGTTAAGGAGACTGAACCGCTTGGCTACTCGTGTGATTATTGTTCGTCATGGACAAAGCAGTTATAACGCAGAGCAGAAAATACAAGGTCGCAGTGATGGCTCGGTTTTGACGGAAAAAGGGCATCTGGACGCGGAAAAAGTAGGAAATGCCCTCAGTCAAATCGATATCGCCGCTTTTTACTGTAGTCCTCTCCAAAGAGCCAAATCTACTGCTGAGGTGATTCAGTCTCGTTTAAATCACTCTCCCGTCATTCAACCCACTTCGCAGTTACTAGAAATCGATCTGCCTATCTGGGAAAATATGGTCAAAGAGGAGGTAAAAGCTCAATACCCCCAAGAATATCGGGATTGGCACCAAAAACCTCATGAATTTAAGATGATACTGCCCGATGGTCAGGAACATTATCCCGTTCTCTCCCTCTATCAACAAGCGCAGGATTTTTGGCGGGAAATTATTCCCCAACACGAGGGCCAAACTATCCTCATTGTTGCCCATAACGGCATTAATCGCTGTTTAATCCTCAGTGCCATCGGTATTCCAGTTTCCTTATACCATTCCCTCCAACAATCTAACTGTTGCGTTAATGTTCTCAATTTTACGCGTGATTTTGGTGATCCTGTCCAGGTGGAATCCCTCAATCAAACGGCACACCTAGGGATAGCTTTACCCCCACCGCGTCCTCCTTTCCAAGGTTCTAGGCTGCTGCTTGTGCGTCACGGAGAAACCCAATGGAATCGGGATAAACGTTTTCAAGGGGTGCGCGATATTCCTCTCAATGATAATGGCAAAGCTCAAGCTGAGAAAGCCGCCGAATTTCTGCGAGAAACGGCGATCGATCACGCTGTCACCAGTCCTTTGTCCCGTCCCAAGGAAACTGCCCAAATTATCCTGCAATATCACCCCAATGTCACCTTAGACACCCAAGTGGATCTGACAGAAATCTGTCACGGACTTTGGGAAGGTAAATTAGAGGAGGAAATTGAAGCGAGTTTCCCCGGGATGTTAGAAGACTGGAAAAATGCCCCGGAAACCGTGCAAATGCCGGAAGGGGAGAATTTACAGGAGGTTTGGGATCGAGCGATCGCTTGTTGGCAGCAAATCGTTAAAACCTATAGTAATAGTGATAGTCCTAAGACAATTATGGTAGTAGCTCACGATGCCATTAATAAGGTGATTCTTTGTTATTTATTGGGTTTAAAACCCGCTAATTTCTGGAATATTAAACAGGGAAATGGTGCGGTTAGTGTTATCGATTATCCTAAAGGAGTTGACTCTCAACCAGTCCTGCAAGCAATTAATATTACCTCTCATCTAGGAGCGGGAATACTCGATCGCACGGCAGCCGGCGCTTTATAACAGTTATCAGTTATCAGTTATCAGTTATCAGTGGGTAAGTTAACAGTTAACAGTTATCAGTTATCAGTATTCAGTATTCAGAAGATTGCTTTTATTTATTCTTACCAATTCATAATTCATAATTCATAATTACGGCTAACTAGAAGCTAAGTACCTAAGCAAAATTAATTACACATTTCGATAAAGCTTTTGCCTATTGCCTCTTGCCTATTGCCTCTTGCCTATCTTCACTAGGAAATTTATTTTGCACGACTACTTAATTTATTCTCAATCTGTCTAACTACCGTTAGTGCCGAATAGCTGACTCCGGCAGTGCCTTCTCCCGGATGGGTGGAATCTCCTACTAACCAAAGATGGGGGATCGGAGTGCGCGTCGCTACGCCAAAAGGGCCAAAAGTGGACAGTCTTTGACCAATACCGCCGACAATGCCCTGATTTCGCCCCGTAAACCGTTCAAAAGTGCGAGGAGTAGCTGATTCGATGTGAACGATGTGATCAGGACTAAGATGGAAATAATTACCGAGACGCTCGATCGCCTCTTGGGTGTATGCTGCTTTTAATTGCTGATAATTATCTTCTCCTTTTCGCCACCAAAGACTGGTATCGGTGAAGGAAGAAGCAATAATCGTCGCTTTTCCCACTGGAGCGCGACCATCCCCTTCTTTACTCACGGAAACAAACAAAGAGTTATTTTCGCCGATTATGCCATCGTAATCGTAGAGAAATTGCAAATGGGGAGGACAATCGGGGGGAATAGCAGCGCGATCGACTCCTAAGTAAACCACAAAAGCACCGGATGCGGGGGGAAGTTTTTCGATTCTCCGGTGATAAAGACTGGGAATGGCTTCGCGATCGATTAATTGTGGCAAATTTTGGATCGGGATATTAGCGACAATCTCATCGGCCATTTCTGGATGTATTTGACCATTTTTTTGATTTCTGACGATAATTCCCGTGGCTTTTCCCTTTTCTGTCAGTATTTTTTCCACTGTATGGCGCATTTGCAATTTACCGCCGTATTTTTCCAAAGCTGTTACTAGGCGATCGCTTAATACCTGCATACTACCCTGAAGGTGGGATAAACCTTGGGGAGACTGAGAAACTGCTAAAGCGGTGGCGGCATAAAGTAAAGCGGTTTCATCGGCAGTAACTTGGGAATAAAGCTTTAACTGGAGATCAAGGAAAGTTTTTAGGCGTTTATCCCTCTCTAAGCCGTATAATCGCAGAGCATCCCCCACAGTCATCAAAGTAAAGGGGAAGGTAATGGCAGTATCTACACGCAAAGCGGCGATTAATTGCCCTAAATCCCACCAGTTGCGCGGGGGTAAAACTGGATCGCGACTTTGAAAACGCCAACTTGCTTGAAAGAGTTTTTGTAATAATTGCCAAAAAGGTTCGCTGCCCGGAAATTGTTTTTGTCTTTCCTCTTGCCACTTTTGCCGATCGCGCCAGACATTAATCGGATTGGTTTCCCCCGGCAGAAAAACGGCACAGGCGGGATCGCAGGGGACAGAATCGGGTAAATCTATCCCTAATTCGGCAAAAATGCGCTGATGAATGCCCCCTACTTCTAATCCTGCCACTTGAGTTGCCCCCACGTCAAAAGTAAAACCCCGACGGGAAAAAGTCGAGGCACAACCCCCGGGGACAAGCGCCTGATCATATACTGTGACTTGATAACCTCGACGCGCCAATAATGCCGCCGCCGTTAGTCCGCCAATCCCTGCACCAATAACGGTAATTCGCGTCATTTTCTTAACAATTATGGCTCTTCTAGAGTAGTTATGATATGTTAGCAGAAAATAATCGACGCAAGCCTTGCCAAGTAAGGCTCACCAGAATTCAAAAAAGCAATTTTAATAAAAAAAGCTTTTTGCTTTGTTGGATTCCAGGCTATTTAAGGGTTTAGGCTCATTTAAACTACTAATTAAGGAAACTCTATGAACCAAGAATCCCTCGCTTTTAAGGACGGGAGTGTCAATACCTTAGTGATTTGTACTGGTTTTCATGATTCTAGATTGACGGAGGATTTTTTAGGACATCTGGGGAGCAAATCGGTAAAATTACGCTCCTATATTATTATTTCTCCTTTTTCTTGCTTAAATGAAGCTTTTTTACCCGGAGAAGACCTAACCTTGATTGGGTTTAGTGCGGGGGTGGTAAATGCGATCGCTTTAGCCTATTATTGGCAAGCTCAAGGGGTGAAAATTCGAGCTTTAATGGCTCTGGACGGGTGGGGAGTGCCATTAATCGGTAATTTTCCCATTTATCGCCTTAGTCATGATTATTTTACCCATTGGAGTTCCTGTTTATTGGGTAGCGGTGGAGAAAATTTTTATGCGGATCCCCCTGTAGATCATCTTAGCCTCTGGTCGTCCCCCGATCGAGTGACCGGTTGGTCTGTCAATGGTAATTTTGTCCAACGCACCACAGCGTTAACTTTTTTATCTAAAATCGGTTAGGCAAGAATGAATTAAGTATAATTGGCCAGTCGCCTCCCTATCTTTCCTATTTCTTTACCGCTGCCGACTAATGAGTACACAAGTTCTGAGTTCTTCGATTCTCTTGGTGGGAATTGAGGAGAATATCGCTAAACTAGCTAGTGCGAACTTGCAAGAAGCAGGTTATCGTCCCCTGATTGTGCCTAGCATTGATAGCGCTTTCCCAGAAGTGGAAAGTTGGCAGCCAGCGATGATTATACTCGATCGCCTCCTCGCGGCGGAGGCCGGTGTAAAGTTTTGTCGTCGTTTACGTTCCCAGGGAAGTCGCGTTTATATTATTTTATTAGTATCTCAAGAAACTCTAGAAGAACGTCTCGCCTGTTTGGAAGCGGGAGCCGACGATTATTTTCTCAAACCCTATAATTCGCAATCTTTCCTCAAATTAATCCGTTTTTACCTGCAACCGATGGAAACTATCCCCGAACAATTGCGCTTCGGTGACTTAGTATTGGATTTAGCCACTCGTCGTCTCTCCTATAAGAACAAAAATATTGAGTTGACGATGAAGGAATTTGAACTGCTCCGCTACCTGATGATTCACCCGAAAGAAGTATTATCAAGGGATCAAATTCTCGAAAATGTCTGGGGAGATGAATTTCAAGGAGAATCAAACGTTATTGAGGTATATATTCGCTATTTACGCCTGAAAATGGAAGCTGGTGGTCAAAAACGCCTCATTCATACCGTGCGCGGTGTTGGCTACGTTTTACGCGAATCTTAACAGGAGATAGGAGATTGCTTTTATTTAATCTCCCTACACCCCACACCCCACACCCCACACCCCACACCCCACACCCCACACCCCACACCCTACACCCCACACCCCACACCCCACACCCCACCACCCTAGTCAAGCTCTGCTATTCGATCTGGATAGAGGTGGGGGAATCGATGGGAGGGGTGGAACTCCCCGGGGTAATAGTTTGACGGTATTGACTATAAAGACGATCACGCCAGACAAAAAAGCCCTCGTAGGCGCTATTATCAGCTAACCCCGGAATCCCCTTGCCTTGCAATTCCGGGGGTAAGTTGAGATAGGAACCCTGGGGAAACTTAAGCAGTACACTTAATCCCGCCACAGCTAAATCGGCTAAACTGGGCTGATCCCCGACTAAATAGGGACGATTGGCTAAAATGAGGTTTAAAGCCTCTAAGTCCTGTTGTAGCCCTTTTTTAGCCGTATTGATAGCATCTTTTCCCAGACCTACACCCGTCCCAAAAATATCAATTAATTCCCCCGGCAAGGAACCCAGCAACAAGCGCATAAAATCGGGAGTTTCCCGGGGTAAAAAGGCGGTACGAAAGTTTTGATTTTGGGCAAAAGCGCCGAGAAAAGCGGTTCTTCCTTTTAATCCCAGGGATTCATCGGCCCATTCTTCGATTAATAAACATTGACCCCGTTGGAGGGGATCTGTGGGTATAATTGGTTTTTCAGGATACTTGCGATCGAGATAAAAAGCAATCTCCGTCGAGTCGGCAATATAGGTATCACCATCCTTGAGGACGGGAACCTGTCGCTGTCCAGAAAGACGGAATAATTCTAATTGTCCCACCCCCGGCACCACGTCCCTTTTTTTATAGGCAAGTCCTTTATAGTCAAGGATGAGACGGACTTTCTCGCAATAGGCAGATAGTTCAAATTGATAGAGTTCTAGCATAGGATGATATAGCCTCTCGATAAATCAGTTTCTCCCTGATTACTCTAACCCTATCCGGCATCAATCGCCTAAACCTAAAGACTTTACTCCGATTTTACTCAAACATTTGTGGTTCTTCGGGTTGTGTTATGCAATGGACGGGGGTTATAAGAGATGAAACCCTTATAGAAACAGAGATTACCGCAATTTTTGTCAATTGTTTGCGATCTGGAGCGAACTAATCAATTAAGTCTCTTGCCAGATAAGGATTTAGTCGATTTATGCCCCCCTATCGAACCATACCAAGTAACGAAGAAGCAGATGGTTTTAAATTCATACCACACCCAGGAGTTTGAATGGTCTAATTGTAGTCGCTCAAATTCAATCTGTAAACTTTTAGAGGGAGGAAATTAAGAATTCTGCTACATTAATGAATATTCTAGACGAGAGACAAAAAAATGACCCTCGATCGAGTGATCGTCGGTTGGCGAGAATGGCTCGATTTACCCGATTTAGGCATTACCAAAATTAAGGCCAAGATTGATACAGGCGCTCGCTCCTCGGCCCTACACGCTTTTCATCTGCATCCTTTTCGAGATGGCGATCGCAATTGGCTGCGCTTTCAAGTTCATCCCTACCAAAAAGATAGTCACCACACTGTCACCACCACCGCAGAAATCCTCGAATGGCGACAGGTAAAAAATTCCGGTGGTCAAAGTCAACTACGTCCCGTTATCAGAACAAGTGTATTGCTTGGCGGTCGTCAATGGCCGATCGAATTAACCTTGACTAATCGCGATGTCATGGGGTTTCGGATGTTATTAGGACGAGAGGCCCTAAAAAAAGGCTTTCTTGTCCATCCGAATAGGTCTTTTTTACTGAGTTAAGTTATATTTAAAGCCGTCAGTTTTGAATCAGTTATCAGTTATCAGTTATCAGATGTGAGTTTTTAGTTCACTGTTTACTGTTTACTAAAAAGGCTCCACTACTTCCCGATCTCCTATACCTTTTAAACAAGATTTAGTATTAGATGCCCATAATATTGATTCTCTCTCAGATTCTTGAGGAATGCCTCTCGACATTCTTAATAATTTCAGGTGTATTATTATCTATCTAAATTCTTGGAGCTTGTTGCTGTATAATTGTGATGACTGCCCCCGCTTTTCATCTGAACTATGCCTATTCCCGATTTTCAATCGATTATGTTGCCTCTATTAAAAATACTTGCAGATGGCAAAGTGTATAAATATCGAGAAATTATTGAAGCCTTGGTCAGAGAGTTTCAAGTCACAGAAGCGGAAAGAAAAGAAATGCTTCCCAGTGGACAACAAGAAATTTTTTCTAATCGAGTCAGTTGGGCAAAAACCTATTTAAAGAAAGCGGGATTAATTGACTCACCCCAAAGGGCAACTTTTGTAATTTCTGAGAAAGGAAAAGAAATCTTATCTCAAAATCCTGCTCGAATTGATGCCAAATTTCTGAGACAGTTTCCTGAATTTCAAGAATTCAATCGAGTCAATAAGCAAAATGAAACTATTACTCTTGAAAGCAATTTATCAACTTCTGATCAAGAACAAAATCCCGAGGAATTACTAGAAAACTCCTATCAAGAAATTCGTCAAGCATTAGCAACAGACTTACTTTTTATTCTGCGAAAATTATCCCCAGATGCTTTTGAAAAATTAGTAGTAGAATTACTGGTAAAAATGGGTTATGGTGGCTCGATTAGAGATGCAGGTAAAGCAGTGGGTAAGAGCGGTGATCAAGGGATTGATGGAATAATAAAAGAAGATAGACTCGGTTTAGATATAATCTATATTCAAGCCAAAAGATGGGCTGATAATAATGCCGTTGGTCGTCCAGAAATTCAGAAATTTGTCGGGGCATTAGCGGGACAAGGAGCCAAAAAAGGTATTTTTATCACTACTTCCTATTTTACCCAAGAGGCTTTAGAATATGCCCCCAGAAATGAGATAAAAATAGTGCTGATTGATGGGGAAGAATTAAGTCAATTGATGATTGATTATAACCTAGGTGTATCGACCCAAAAAATCTATGAAATCAAGAGAATTGATCATGATTATTTTGGGGATGAATAATAACGTAGGTTGGGTTGAAGCATGAAACCCAACGCCCGCATAGTTTACGCTACCGCTAACTCATCCTACAAATAATTGTGCCTCCCTACTTATAACTTAGGTGTATCGACCAAAGAAATCTATGAAATCAAGAGAATCGATCATGATTATTTTGGGGATGAATGAGAGAGAGGGGGGGACAAGGGTTACAGAAAACGACGATGGCGTTAAAATAGATGGAAAAAATAGAGGATAAAAACTATGGACGGGATGACCTTTTTTCAGAAAAGTGCGGGACAGTGGAAATCTCAGCGCACCACCCATCATTTACCCTTTCGACGAGCAGAAACTGGCGATTCCGAGATTTATGTGGAAGCTTTAGGTGCCGATAACCCGAAAATTATCGCTATCTGTGAAATGCACGAAGTCGATCCCGCTAAGACTGTGGGGGGTGCCTTTGTCAGTTGGGATGGTTCGATGCAGTGGGACAAAGAAGACGAAAATCATCAAGGAACCACCGTTTTTGCGCTAATTCCCGATGAAGATAATCCCCAAGCTGGTGTTCTCCTGCGGGAGCGAGGTTATGCGGAAATCATTCCCGTGGCGGGCCGTTATCACATTGATGAACAGGAAGGTTTAGTCTTAATTACAGAATACGAAACTATGACCTCGATCGAGCGTTTTTGGTTTGCCGATGCCGATTTACGTCTCCGCACTAGCACAGTTCAACGTTTTGGCGGTTTTAATACGGCCACTTTTTGTGCTGAATCCCGCAATCAGTCATCGGAGTCAGTCTCTAGTGATTCCCCCGAACCATCATCCTATTCGATTAGTGGCTGGTAAATTCAGTTATCAGTTATCAGTTATCAGTTATCAGTCGAACGCTTTTTTCGGCGTTGTCAAATTGAAAGATGATCCGAATCAGCTTGGAACTGAAATTACTTTGATAGCAAGGATTGCATGGCATCTTTCCTATTCTGATCTGACAACGCCCTTTTTTCTCCCCTCTCCCTGCTCCGGCGCTCCCTGCTCCGGCGCTCCCTGCTCCGGCGCTCCCCAACACCCTGGATGGTAAGCAAGTTTTCTTAACAATTGTAAGAATTTTTAATATTTCTTTTCTAGTTGGCACCTACTCCCTTATCATTAGGAGGAAAGTTTTTTAAGCATTTCTAAGGATACGGAGGTTTACCCTTGGCCATTCCTCTTTTAAATTACGCCCCCAAGTCCCAAAACGTGCGGGTAGCTGGTTATGATGTCGGTGGAGACGAAAAACCGAAAGTTTACACGACGGAAAATGTCCTCTCCCCTACCGACCTGGACGATTTAATCGAAGCCGCTTACCGTCAGATTTTCTTCCATGCCTTCAAATGGGATCGGGAACCCTTCCTCGAATCCCAATTACGCAATGGACAATTATCGGTGCG
Source organism: Microcystis sp. M20BS1 (assembly GCF_020245305.1). Lineage (NCBI taxonomy): Bacteria > Bacillati > Cyanobacteriota > Cyanophyceae > Chroococcales > Microcystaceae > Microcystis > Microcystis sp. M20BS1. The sequence continues at coordinate 13,524 of NZ_JADBUZ010000238.1, forward strand.
GGATTTCATTCGTGGTTTACTGTTATCGAAAACCTTCTATAACAGCTTCTACGAGAAAAACAGCAACTATCGCTTTGTCGAACAGGTAGTACAAAGAGTTCTCGGTCGCGATGTCTATAGCGAAAGAGAAAAAATTGCTTGGTCGATTGTCGTTGCCACCAAAGGTATTCAAGGTTTTGTTGATCAACTTCTCAACAGTGACGAGTATCTGCAAAGCTTTGGTTATGATACCGTTCCCTACCAACGTCGTCGCACCCTAGCCAGCCGCGACATCGGTGAACGTCCATTCAACATCACCTCGCCTCGCTACGATGGCTACTATCGTGGTATTTTGGGCTTCCCCCAAATCGTTTGGCAGAATGCTGTCCGTCGCTATGTTCCCCAAGAACAAAAACCCAAAGCGGGCGATCCTTCCAGCTTCTTGGCCATGGCCCGGGGTCTCGGTAGCGCCAAAGGCAATCCTGTACCAAGAGTCTCCGCTATGAATATTAACATCGAGGCTTCTGTACCCCGTCGTTAATTTTTAGCTAAACCTGCCGGGGAGAGTCCCTAATTGGCAGAATGACCCCCGAACCATAATCAGGTTATTTTGTGAATTGGTGGCTCTCCCTATGGGGTGGCTCCTGAAATAATCCCCCCACCGAGGACAATCTCCCCTTCATAAATCACGGCTGCTTGGCCCGGGGTGATGCTAAATTGTGGTTGATCAAAAACCAGTTTCACTTGATTATTTTCTAGGGGGATAACATTGACGGGAACGGCCGGAGAACGATAACGTACCTGTACTTGCGCGCGTATAGGAGTGGTGGGTTGAGCAATAGAAACCCAGTTCATCCGTCCGACAAGACAATCGGCACTAACGGCACTTTCGCGATTACCGACGATAACCCGATTCATGACGGGATCCAGTTTTACCACATAGAGAGGTTCGGCGGCGGCGATGCCGATGCCTTTGCGTTGTCCGATCGTATAATGATGGATACCGCTATGTTTACCCAAAACTTTGCCATCGAGATCGACGATATCCCCCTCACTAACGGCGATATACTTATCCAAGAATGATCGCATCGTTCCGTGAGCTTCAATCAAGCATAAATCCTGACTATCGGGTTTATCTGCTGTTTTTAAACCGAATTCCTGGGCAATCCTGCGGGTTTCTGCCTTGGTTTGTTCACCCAAGGGAAATAAAGTCCCACGCAGTACATCTTGAGTTAGATCATAGAGAAAATAGGATTGATCTTTATTTTTATCGACGGCACGCAGCAGTTGATAACGGTTATTTTCAGGAGAAAAACGAATTCTGGCGTAGTGACCGGTAGCAATAGTATCCGTTTCTAGGGTTTCCCTAGCATAATGGAGCATCGGGCTAAATTTTACCGCTTTATTGCACTGAGAACAGGGCAGCGGTGTGATTCCGGCTTCATAACCAGAAACCAGATAATCAATAATTTCTTTTTGGAAAAGCTCGCGACTATCGACGATATGATGGGGAACCCCCAACTGCTCACAAATAAAGGCCGCATCTACCATTCCCTCGGAGCAGCATTGACCTTTACCCTTCATTAACCACAGGGTCAAGCCAATAACATCATAACCTTGAGCGTGTAAGGCGGCAGCGGCAACAGAGCTATCTACTCCCCCTGATAGACCGACAACAACTTTTCCCATAAATCTTGTAATGATTTTTAACCAATATACTTTCTAGACTAGCATCTCCTACTTTAAAATTTGGACATGGTGTACCCAAATTTCGTGTGAGGACAAACCAGCACAATGAGAACAAACCTACTGTTTTTCTCGGCTTTATTTTGGTTAAAAGTCGGGATAATCGCTCAAGGAACGCTGCTGCTAAAAGCAAACTTATCTTTTGCCCAGAATCTTTATCCCGGTCGTCGTTTGCCCCCACCGCCGGCGGTGAGACAACCAACTAAACGTTCAGACAGTCCCAGTGCTGTTAATTGTTCCCAATGTTCACCCTTAAATTTACCCCCAGTTAATTCTCCTTCAGTTCGCCCCCCGGTGGCGGACCCAGTTTCCGGTAATCAACCCCTGAGAGAATACGTTTTTCAAGCTCCCGCTACCGTGCGTCCTGCCGATGCTACGGTGGTTAATAATCATAATCGTCAAACTGTCAATCCACCAGCACCCAGACCTCAAAATCGCACCAATAAACCCCCTTCTCCCCCACCACAGCAGCGGGTTATTGCCGCTAATCAACTCTTTCGGGTTGAAGTTCAGAGTAATAGTACAGAAGCGTTGGCAAAAATTCAAGAAATTGAACCCCTCGCATTTATCCGTACGGGAGAAAATGTGATTCAAGCGGGGTTATTTCAGCAACAATACCAAGCTAAACAACGGGTACAAGATTTAACTAAACAGGGTTTTAGCGCTCAGATTATTACCCTCAATAATTAGGGTTTGCTGAAAAAGTCTGTTGGTGGGGTGTAGGGTGTGGGGTGTAGGGTGTGGGGTTTTATTCCCCCCCGTTCACTCCAATGGCTGACACTTTTTGATATCAAAAAAGTCTAAAAGTTTTATCCAACAAGGTTTTTAGATTTATTCAGCAGACCCTACCTAGCACATAGAGTTAATTTTGTCAAGCAAAATTCTGACCGCATCGATGATCACATCTGGTTGATCCATCCAGACAAAATGGCCACTTTTATCCGCTTGTATTTGCAGAAAATCTCCGGATAACTTGCCTAATTCTAGGTGCATCTCCTCCCGGAGTTGGTTGGCACTTTTAAGGGGAATAAACCGAGTCCAAAGGGAAGGTTTAAAAAAAGAATTAGCTTTAATACTAACTATCGGTAAATTACCGAAATTGTTAGCCTCACTCAGCTGACGAGCGCTTTGGTCGAGATTAAACATTTCTCTACTCATCGTCATCCAGTGTTTAGCGCGACAGAAAGAACGCTTAACTCGATGACAAGAATCTGGGGAAAAGCGACGCAATTCTGGTTTTAATAATTCAAAAACTCCTAGAACTCTCAAAACTCGGATAATGCCTAAAATTGAGCCAATAATCGACATCAAAAATCCCGAGATAAAAAATAATTTTAATGCCTTTAATGCTGGCGACATTTTCAGCATTCCTTTCTCGTGTAAACCATCGGTGAGTACCAAACCTACTACTTTTTCTGGGAACAGATGAGCATACAGTCGAACATTATAACTGCCAAAAGAATCACCAATTAAAATATAAGGCGGTTCTATTTGTGCTTGGGTTAGTAATTTATCTAATTCCTGAACAATTTGGTAGCTAGTCCGGGGATAAGGACTAGAATCGCTCCAACCATAACCCGCTCGATCATAAATACAAACCCTAGCTAATTGTGACAATTCTTCTAGCAAAAAATATCCCTCAATTCCCCCTAAACTATGGTCAATAATAATAGTGGGACTAGCTACTCCTGCTAGACAAAAATGCAGGCGATATTTACCCAGATTAATCAAATTACCCGGCGGTGCTTTTTGTTCTTCTAACCAAACAGATAACGTCTGATAAACTGTTGTCGCTACTAGGAGAATTACTCGAATTGATAAAGACATAACTACACCTCTTGTAAAAATAAAAAATTCTCTTGGTTGCTGGAGAATTAACCATGAATAATCATCAATTAAATGGTCAATTTAGCTGTGATTAAAAGAGAGCGCCAGCATTGCAACCAAAATATAATACAAATGAACGCTTGACCCGATGATTTTGAGCCAAGCATTTCTAGTCAATTGAGCATAAATACTTAAAATCCCCTCAAGTGCGAGCTGCTACGCAGTGCCTTCGGCATCGCATTTACCTAAGAAAAAGCGCTTAATAAGTTGTTAAATTTCGGGAACAACATTAGCAGTATGCTGAAAATTGGCTAAAACTATTAAGATCATAGACCGAGTTTAATCTTATGCTAGAGAAAATACTATACGCTGATTCCGGCGCAGGTCAAACCCAAGAAATGCTACAAGCATTGATGGATCTCCCCGCTATCCGGAAAGCGTCGATTACCATTCTCCGGGTTGTTCCCCCTCAGATTACCACCGAAGCTCTGGCCAGTAAATGGGAAGAAGGGACCCAAATGCTGACTAAAATCCTGCAAGAAGTCAAAATTGAACCGAGCAAAGTCTCCACGATTCTGCGTCAAGGAGATCCCAAAGATACCGTCTGTCAAGTTGCCGACGAAATCGGTGCAGACTTGATCCTGATGGGTTCCCGAGGACTGAAGCGACTGGAGGCAATTCTAGAAAATTCCGTCAGTCAATACGTCTTTCAACTGACTAATCACCCGATGTTATTGGTAAAAGACGATATTTACGTCAAAAAAATCAAAAAGGTGATGGTAGCTCTCGATAAGTCTAGCTCGGCTGATTTAGCTCTCGATCTGGCTATTTATCTCCTGCGGGATTATCCTTCAGCGGAGTTAATTCTGGCCCGCGTCAACCCCGACTTAAAACCGGAATTTGCCCCCACTTCCCCCAAAGAAATGGAAGAAAACCCGATTATAGGGCCGGCAGTGGCAAAAGCGAAACGGATGAATATACCCTATCGCTGCGTGGTGACGGGGGGTAAACCGGGAGAACAACTCTGCAAACTCGTCGATGATTATAATGTGGATCTCTTACTGTTGGGGTCGCCCGATCGCCGTCCTTCCGTGGCTAAGAGTTTACCGGATCTCGATCGCCTTCTCGGTACTTCCCTCTCGGATTATGTGCGGGTTAATGTCAATTGTCCCGTCCTTTTAGCCAGAAAAGAAGGGATTTAGCCCTTATTGGGTGTAGGCAGGTAAGTCTTGACTCATTTGATTTAAGTTGCTGGCAATGGCTTTCATCGTCATAAAAGCCGAGCTAAAGGCGATTAGCTCATTTAAGGGATAACTTCGACTCTCAACCCGCAAGCTCAGTAATTGCTTCTCAAGAGATTCAATTTCTTCGATGAGCAATCCTAACTTTGGTGGGTTGAGAATGACCTGGGCAGCGATCGCATCTTGTTGTGCGATCGCTAAAATCATCAGCCATTTTTACTTTTTTGGTGAGGACGGTGGGCAGACGTTTGTGACCTTTTGCTCGTAAATATGCACCGATATTTTCCAGTTCAATTTTAAGAACTTCCCGATAAAGGAAAAGGATGGCGTTGAGGGCTTGGTTTTGGGTGGCGGCGGCAACGTTTTTGTCAACGGCAAGATGGCTCAAAAAGGACTTGATCTCTTCTTCCCCCATTTCGCGGGGATGTTTTTTCTGATGGAAGAGCAGATAACGCTTAATCCAGTCCAGATATGTTTGTTCGGTGCGGTAGAAGTAACGCGGTAGGGCGGATCGTCTCTCGCACTACGTCTAGGAGTTTTCGGGGTGGGGGAGGGTTCATCACAGAGTAAGCTAATCGGCATAACACGCTTATCGTAATATTATACGGAAAACTTCTCGCGATCGCTCCATTTGAGCGTAATATACGGAAAGATTCTTAAAAAAGTGCGTATTTGGCGTAATATACGGAAAATTTCCGCATAATATATAGTTAGACGGAATTTTGGAGGTAATCCAACGATGATTATGTTCATCAAAGTTTCATCATTAATTGCAATTAGTTTACTGTGCCTAGTAGGCTGTTCGTTTAAAAATACAGGTGTAGCCGAGTCTGATATATCCGGTTGTTGGGTTAGAACCGTTTTTATTCAGCAGGGTCAGGTATCTGTTTATCAGAAAAACACATACAAACTTGAGCCAAGAGGTAGTTATACTGGAGAGAGGATCGGGTCTTCTACTACTCTTACAGGCACATCTTCATCAGAATCCAATACCTTATCTGGTAACTGGATCATTGATGACGGATATGTTGTGATCCAAGAAAGCGATGGAGATAAATTAACACTAAAGGCAATATCGAAACATGAATTAATTCAAGTAGGAAGCGACTATCCTGCATTCACAAGATGTTAAGTGCAATAGTATCAGTTGCACGCATGATATCCAATTTGTTAGCGGCTTTTATTTTAAGGAGTAACTTTAAAGATGCGACCAGATTTACAAGAACTAGAAATTACGTTAGGGGAGTTAAAAAGATTAACTGGATTGACTTGGCAGAGATATCAGAAATCAAGAGGAGTATATTTGTTGCGTCCAATCAGACCACTATTGGCTTTGCAAATGTCTTTCTGGAGTATTATAGGGATGATTTCAGGATTTGTGGCTCTCTCTGCTCTCTATGATATAGTCGGCGGAAGATATAATACAGTATATCAACCAACTGGCAGAGAATCTCTTATTTGGGTGTTTGTGATCTGCTTTCCAATCTCTATAGTTTGTTTTTGGCTACTTGGAAGGATTGGCAACAAATACAACAAAAAAAATGTTTTTGGTAAAGAAATCAGCCAATATTATCAACTTATCTTAAACATTAATATTTTAGATGAATTAGAAGCAGTAGGTAATCCCGTTAAATTAAATGAACGAGAGAAAGTTTTAGAGGCTTTAAGAATTAATCGAGAAAATCTGGTTCGAGTTTTACAAACAGAGCGAATTTTGAGAGAAAACCCCCAATTTAGTCCAGAACAATTTAATATTGATTTAAGTGGCTTGAGATCCTTGCAAGCAACAGAAAAAGCCACGGAGTACGGCAGGTTTTTAGATGAAGCCTTACAAATTGGTGTTAGCGTACAAACGGAGATGAGAAAACTAGAAAATAAACGTTTGGGTCTGTAGATCTTGTAGAGTGCGTCCCACACACCTTATTACCGTCTAACATATCACTGCACCCGACCTTATGATAGAGTGCGATCGCCGATCTTGTAGGGTGCGTTAATGAAGTGAACGCACCGTTTCTTTGCTTGAACAAAAGTAGTTAAGCAAGTTTTCCTATTGCTTGTTTTTCCGTATCCTATAGGATACACTTGAAGCATGATTGAAATTCGGGAGACTGAAATCTATTCTCAGTGGTTCGAATCACTGCGCGATCGGGAAGCCAGGGTACGTATAGATATTCGTATTCGGCGTTTGTCCATGGGCAATCCTGGTGATGTAAAACCGATAGGAAAAGGTGTCTCAGAACTTCGTATTGATTATGGTGCGGGATATCGAGTGTATTTCATCCAACGAGGGGACACGTTAATCGTGTTGCTTGCAGGAGGCGATAAACGCACCCAAGATCGAGATATCAAAACAGCTTTAGATTTATCACAAAACCTATAGGAGATCTCATGAACAAAGTTACAACTTATCTTTGGGATGCAGCAGAGCATCTGGAAACAAAAGAAGATATAGCAGCTTATCTTGAAGCCGCTCTTGAAGATGGCGATCCTAACCTAGTGGTAGCAGCATTAGGAGACATTGCTCGATCCAGAGGAATGATAAACATTGCGCGTGAAACAGGATTAGGACGTGAAAGCCTCTATAAAGCTCTGTCACTAGAAGGTAATCCAGAATTTGCCACTGTCCTGAAAGTTATACAATCACTCGGTTTACGGTTGCGAGCTACTCCCATCTAAGAACCTAGCGATTCTGCAAATTCTCTCTGTGCTTGAGCTTACCGACACTATAGAAGACTTGGGAATGCAATTACTCACTAGAAGTAATCTTCCCGCTAAAGCATCCGATGATGCTATTCACATTGCCGTAGCCACCGTTCATGGATTAGATTACTTGCTAACATGGAACTGTAAACATATTGCTAACGCTCAAATCCAAAAAAAGCTTACCGAAATCTGCCGTGATTTTGGCTATAAATTGCCGACCATTTGTACACCCTATGAATTAATGGGAGAGTAAATTTATGTGGGAAGATGAAATTCTTGAAGAATTGCACAGAATACGAGAAGAGCATGCTAAATCTTTTAATTATGATTTCAAAGCCATATTTGCTGATTGGCAGAAAAGACAAGTCGCGAGTGGCAGACAATTAGTATCACTGCAACATCAACAACAGTCTAACAAGGCGTTGGAGCCGACTACCCAAGAGTGATATGTTTGAGCAAAGGAAATCCGGCAGCGGCTCAACTTTGCCGTTAGATAGCCACAAGCAGAAATTTAGAGGGTATTTTGAAGGATTTGCGAGATTGCTTCCAACCTTTCAGTTCTAGAATCAACACTGCTGGAGATAATTATGTTAAACACGACGTTTATATTCTCTCGTCGCTACTTTCTAAAATCTAGCATTGCTATGACTGGCATAGTAGCAATGCCGTTTGGATATACAGGCAATCAGACACTACCTTCCTCGTCTGTCAGTGAAGCCAAATATACACGCTATAACGTCATGAGTGAAGGAGGCAAAAAAGCGCTGCGTAGTTATGCTAAGGGGATCGAAGCGATGCTTAATCTGTCTGCAGATCATCCACAAAACTGGTTTCGTAACGCTTTTATCCATCTAATGGATTGTCCGCATGGAAACTGGTGGTTTTATGTGTGGCATCGTGGTTATCTAGGTTATTTCGAGCAAACTATCCGTAATTTGAGCGGAGATGATACATTTGCTATGCCCTACTGGGACTGGACGACATTACCACAAATTCCTGATTCCATGTTCGATGATTTACTGACACCACGAAGCAAATCTTTTGAAGCTTATACAAGCAATTTTGCAATTTTCACATCGAAGTTTAAGCCAGCTCTTATAAAATACTGGAGTAGTCTTAATACTGACCAGCTTACGCAACTGAAGATACGAGGCTACACGGGTTTTGATGACTTGTGGAATGATGTAACTGGCTATTCCACTCAGTTAAAAAAGGGAATTGCTGGCAATATGGCTTATGCTACCACCTGTAGTTCACGCTATCTAACACGAGATAACCCAAGTCTTGATGGAAAAACAATGTACGATGTCTCACCCTCTGTTATCCTTTCAGGATTATTACCCAAAGATTTTTATAATTCAAGTAATCAACTTAGTTTTACCAGCGGTAAAACTCCATCGCATAATACTCAACCGAGTAATACTACTAAATTCTCGGTACTTGAGGGGTTACCTCATAACAAAGTCCATAACTATATTGGTGGCGTGGGACCTCTTGATCCCACACCTTATGGAAGCATGACAAATTTCCTATCACCAGTTGATCCAATTTTCTTCTTACACCACTCGAATATTGATCGGTTGTGGGATATTTGGACACGTAAGCAGAAGAGCCTCAATTTACCCTATTTACCCTCCAACGGTGATCTCCAACAGCTTTCTGAAGACCCCTTTCTATTCTATGTAGATGGGAGGGGCAACTATGTGGGCGAGAGTAATGCTGGTCAGTACCTTGATATGGCTAAATTCGAGTATGAATATGAGCCGGGTTTCGGTGAGGAAATTATTAGCCATTCGGTCAGCCAAACTTCAGATACTAACGGAAGTTCGATACCTCTTATCCGTGCCAGTATAAAAGAGAATGTAGCTGAACTTGTAATCCCAACAGCCGCAATCAATAGCCATCTTGCTAATTCGCAGGTTCCCTCGCTGATGATAGAAGTCACTGTGCAACGGTCTAACGACTCAATATTCTCGCGAGAATTTGATGTAATTCTGGGAGCACCACCCAATCTAAATCACGTCGATGCCAATAGCCCTTATTATGCAGGTACAATTGCTTTTTTCGGCAGCATGTCGCACATGGCACGTATGCCACAAGAAGCTTCATTTGTTGTCCCATTGCCAAAATCACCAGAGGCATTTAATTCTTTAGAGGCTACTGAAAGTACCCGCATCAATATTCGCGTTGTCCCTACAAACAGAGAAGGTAGTACACCTATTGTCAAGGGAGTGACTCTGTTCGCCTATTGATACTGCTTATTGACATGATGCATTTGCCCTAGTGCAATATGTTCATGGCTTTTTGAAGTAATTGACTGCATTCTAACAATGCTGTTGCAACGGATTTTTCGGCGATCGTGGATGCGTTTGATGTCGTTTGCAACCGCTGAACAGTGCGATCGCCGATCTTGTAGGGTGCGTTAATGAAATGTAACGGTGCGATTCGTTTCTAGGGGAATAAATAGCCTAGAGTAGCCTGTAGGTTGAACTTCGGCCGTGAGCTTTTGCCGAACGGTTGACGCAAGGAAACCCAACCATATCAAGTTTGCTGTGAGGTTCCGCTGTTGCTACAATTTGATCCCACATCCATAATTCTATCAAGCTAAAATGGAGTGCTATCTAGAAGGAACTTATGATGAAATACAAAATTGTCCTTTATCGTTCTGAAGAAGGAATTACTGTTGGCGTTCCTGCGCTCCCCGGTTGTTGGTCTGAGGGAGATACTGAGGAAGAGGCATTAACCAATATCCAAGATGCAATTCGTGAGTATCTTGCAGCCTTAGAAGAACGCTTGCAAGATGGGGAAATTCGTGAAATTGAAATGCAGGTGTAACTATGCCTAGAATTCCTGGCGTAAATCACCTAGATGCAGTACGAGCCTTGGAGAAGGTAGGCTTTCGGATCATTCGCCAAGGCAAACATATCATCTTGAGTGATGGGGTGCGTCAAGTTGCTCTTCCAAGGCACAATCCAATTAAGGCATTTACAATGGGTGGAATTGTTCAAGATGCTGGTTTGACAGTCGCACAATTTCGTCAACTATTATGAGTGCGATGCCAAAGGCACTGCGTAGCAGATCGCCTCGTCCGTAGGTTGGATTGACGCAAGGAAACCCAACATCAATCAACTCATAACAGAGTGCGATGCCGAAGGCACTGCGTAGCAGCACGCCGATCTTGTAGGGTGTGTTAATGAAGTGAACGCACCTTATCTAATGTTCAAAATCCGTGGGTTACGCTAACGCTAACACAGGCTACATCATATCGATCGCCAAGATTAAGTGATTGCCAAACACACCCTATCAATTCAAAAGAGCGAGATCGTTCAGGTTAAAATGGAGAAGGCAGTCAATGGGGCAAGGCTATGACAGTTCGGCAAAGGCGTTACAGCAAAGAGGAGATGGCTCGTCGGGGGAAAGAACTCTACGAGTCTGGCATTCGGCAGCAAGTCGAAGCGGGTAATGAGGGTAAAATTATCGCGATCGACATCGAAACCGGAGATTTTGAGGTTGATGAAACGGTCGTAGCTGCAACCAATCGGCTATTTGAGCGTAACCCTGATGCCCAGCCTTTTGGAATTCGGATTGGACACCCTGCCGTGTATCACTTTGGTTCGCGGAGCTTAAAGAAGAATTCATGATACACGAAGTCTTGTTTGATTTTTACACTGCAACAGTCATTTGGGATGGGCAATATCGCGAGGTTGATATCGCAGCATCAGAGACAGAGCCGTTGCTCGGAATGGCGATGCTCTACGGTTATCGATTGCAGGTGGATAATGTTGAGGGCGGCATCGTTGAGATCAAAGCATTGTGATCCCATTAAGAAGTGCGATGCCGAAGGTACTGCATAGCAGATCGCCGATCTTGTAGTGGACTGTTTCAGCTAAAATAGGGCAATAGATTTCGGCTTAAAGTCTTAGATTATAGAATTTCTAGCATTTTTCTAATACACCAAATTAGCTGAAACAATCCACTACTGAATATACAGCCCTAAGAGCAGAAATCCTTCAGGCTGATAATATTTGCCTATTACCTATTGGGTGTAGGCAGGTAAGTCTTGACTCATTTGATTTAAGTTGCTGGCAATGGCTTTCATCGTCATAAAAGCCGAGCTAAAGGCGATTAGCTCATTTAAGGGATAACTTCGACTCTCAACCCGCAAACTCAGTAACTGCTTCTCAAGAGATTCAATTTCTTCGATGAGCAATCCTAACTTTGGTGGGTTGAGAATTACCTGGGCAGCGATCGCCTCAGCAATCTCATCAAAAGCGATCGCAGTCTGTCGTGCGATCGCTTGTAATTCAGGTAAAAACTTTTGTCGTATCGGTTCAGGAAGCGGTTGCTGTAGCACATCTTGTAAAGCATCCAGTTGAGCCGAGAGTTTTTGTTCGTAGCCGATGGAGAAATTCCAAAAATTTTGGTGTTTAGTTGCTAAAACTGTGGAAATTTGTTCGAGACTGGCAATCTTAACCGAGGCTGGATGTTGAGCGATCGCCACTGTGATTGCCTGCTTCAGTTGGGGGATATCTGACGGTGGTATCGTATCCTGAAAATAGCCTGACAGCAGTTTTTGATATAGCTGTCCCATTTTCTTAAAAGTCACAGAAAAATCTGTTTCCAGTTGGTTTGTAGCCGATTTTGTCATAAATACAGTGGTCAGCAACACCCCCAGAAACGCACCTACGGGAACTGAAATCAGTGCGGCCCAAATTCCTTGCTCGAAAAAAGGAAAAATATCCTTCCCGATGGCATCGGCTGCTACAATCGCACCGATGCGAGCGATCGGCGTAAACCCCAGCCAAGCACAACTGAAGTAGGCGAAAAAATAAGCCAGACTGCTACTAAAAGGATTATAACCAAAGGACTTGACCAACAGGTAAATACAGAGAATTGTCAAACTCAAGGAAACAGTGGCCGCCCAACCGATCGCGATCGCTCGACCCCTTGTCGGTTGAATGACAGTGACCACTGCACCTATTATCACAATATCTGCCACTTTTTCGTAAGCAGAAGGATAGGGAAACTCGATGTGACGAATAATAGCCAGTAACAAACCAATAACCAGGCCAAGACTGACAATTTCTCTCAGGCGTTTTAGGGATATAGGGGCCCATTTGGGAAAGGTAATCAGGTGTCTTCGCCTGAAAGTTGCAGTTACTTTGGTTTTATCGATTATCCTGCCTCCTAATCCCTCGCATTGTTGGATAAATCGAGATACAAGTTGAATAAATTGATAAAACTGTAGTGATTCTTGAACATCATACCGGTCAATCTCTCCACTTGTTCGGAGATGATCAAGTTTACCCCCAATATTCGCTAAATCTTCTTCTAATTCTCTGAGGTAAGGGGTAGCTAAGATTTTTTTGGCGTTACTCAGATCCCTCAAGCTATCAAAGCTGTCGGTAAGATGAGTCGCCAATTGGTAAAATTCCGCCCTGAACTGATGCACTAAATTTTGTTCATGCTTTTCGCCTTTAAAAGCCATCAGATCAGCTAATTGTCGAGTCAATTGGTTCTGAATTGCCAAGATTTCACTCCAATTTTCTGCCACCAACATCTCACTACCGAATTCATGAGTTGCTTTTGTGAGTATTGAAAGGCTAGTTTGTGTTGATTTTTTAATCTGATTGAGTAAGTTAAGCTCGTTCTGCTCAATAGAAAGAGGATAATCCCGCTCCTCGACCTCAGTTTTTAGGTAGCGATCAAGGATTTTTTGGAACAAGTGCGGTATATCTTGAAGGATTCCCATCAAGTTCCGGTTGAGATCGGATCGAGTATTCTGGGGCCAAAATAGTAAGGCCACAGCAATTCCCACAGCGATTCCGATCCAGTTATCGATCAGGCGCGATCGCAAATAGAGCCAGATATCTTGTTGTGCTGATGTTCCTACCACTCTCATGGCAATTAAAGCGCCCAGTAGTGTGGCTTGGGAATAAGCGGCTTGCCATCGGTAAGTTTCACAGATCAGGGCGGCTAAAATGTAGGTGAGAGAGGGAATGACAAAAAAACTTGAGCCTTGGATTCCGTAGGCGTTCACCAGGATAGCGGCAATGATTCCCCCCAAAGCACTTCCCCCCAAACGCCCCAAACCTGCCGCGATCGCACCTCCCATGGATGGCTCAATCAGTACAGAGACATACCCAAAGACGGGATAAACAAAGTTGTCTAATACATTTCCTCGGTGCCAAAAGAAACTCGTTAAGAGAGCAGCACCTAGGGAAAACTTCAATCCCTGTCTGATCATTAGCCCGTTTTTACTGTCCAAGGTATCTCTATATCCTTTTTCGACTTACTCATTGTTACCCATTAATCGCTCGCTCAATCCCATATAAAATCAGTGCCAAAAACGTCACCAACCAAAACCAAAGCTGAGGAGGCTCACTATGGATCAAGATTACTAAGACAAAGGCTGCGGCGATAATCCACCACTTAAACCACCAAGTCCACCATTGAGAACGTCTTTTCGGATTTTCCATATTAGGTTTAACCGTTTATTCTAGTCGTTGTTTCTTTCAGCTACTTACGCTCGCAAGATTGTGGTTAACGGTCGTACACCCCTGTAATCCAGCGAAAAGCAGGGGTTATATAACTCACCAAAGAACGCTCTTCTACCACGGCATGGACATCTGCGGTAGTCCCGTTGGTAATTCTTTGGGGCGCTCCCTTGGCTTGAGTCCAGTAAAAACCACTGGGTGTATTGCGATCAACCTTCAGCGCTAAAGTGGCTTTGATAACACTTGCATTGACGGGTATAGGCTTATCGCGATCGTCTTCATCTCTACCCAGAAACAGCTTGCTGGCGAGTTCATGACTTCCGACTATATTTGCTAGTTCTGCCACAGTTACCGGCTGCTGATCGACGGAAACGACCTTAGCGACGATACCCCCATAGCGTTCGCGATCATAGAGATCGGGAACGACTTCTACTTCCTGGCCCGGTTCTAATCGTTTGGCATCACCGCTCTTAAACAAGGCCACCACGTTGGTCTTGGCCTTTAGATTGGAGACTTCTAATGTACCTATGCGCCCCCCCGGAGCCAGGACTTCCCCCGGATTAACAGATAAGTCTAAAATCTGGCCGTTGTACAGACTCACTACATTTTTGTTGGCTTGAATAGTGGTTCTTAACGTATTAATCTCTCGTTGCTGGTCAGCGATCGCATTGTAACGAAGAATATCACTGGCTGTATCTTGCAGGTCTATTTGCCGTTTTTCCGTGTTTAGTATATTATTCTGTGCCGTCAATGCGTTCATCTGCGCTCGCAGGCTTTCATCAACCCCCTTCAGGCGATCGAGTTCTATTTGGACGCGATTGATACTATTAGAAGCCTCTAGATTATTGAACTGAAACAAATAGGAGGGAAAATCTAGCTTGGCGACAGCCCCCTCTTCGATAAGTTTATCGTAGGCGGCTAGTCTTTCATCCGTTGAGTTCTGGAAATTTTTAAGATATCGAGCATGGGAGAGATAGGCTTCTCGCTGTTTTTGATTACTGGATAATTGAACTTGAAGTGCTTTAATCTGAAGCTGATTCGCCTTTTGCTGGCGATCTATTGAGGCTGCATTCAATTGGCGACGACTCACTTCAATAGAGTCAACTCTTTTATCCTGCTGCTTGAGATCTGCTAGTCTATCCTTTTTATCTTTTAATTCTGTTTCTAATTCAGGAAACTCTAAAGTTGCCAGTAAT
Organism: Microcystis sp. M20BS1; assembly: GCF_020245305.1. Taxonomy (NCBI): domain Bacteria; kingdom Bacillati; phylum Cyanobacteriota; class Cyanophyceae; order Chroococcales; family Microcystaceae; genus Microcystis; species Microcystis sp. M20BS1. Next base: position 28,713 of record NZ_JADBUZ010000238.1, read on the forward strand.
TGCCCTTTTTTGACAGAATCTCCCGGTTGAATCAGGAGGGTTAACACCCGCCCACCTTGACGGGGTTCGATATTAACAATAGAACGAGGAATCAAAATGACCGCTCGTCCTTGAATAGGAGTCGGAATCTTACCAACTATCGCCCAATAACTCAGTCCTCCGAGCAAAAGACCCAACGGCATTAAGCGCAGGATTATCTCCCCTAATCTTCCTGTTGGCTCCGAATATTTAAACGGTTTTTCCGAATCAATTTTAGGATCAATTCCCGTTTTTATTTGATTATTATCCTGACCTTCTATCCTAGCCTGCGTTGTTTTCTTCGCACCCATATCTGGCTGCTGATGATTCTGATCAGACATAGATTCGGCTTGATTTTTTGCCATTGTACTGAAATGAGTAAAAATCACTTAATTTGTAACATTATAAGCATTCAGAGGATATTACTTTAGACTAGAAAAATCCTCTGAAAAAATTGCTCAAGCTATTTTTGAGATATGATAACTAGGCTACATCGAAAGATTTACCGAAGGCTCAAACCTTTAAAATTTCCTGTAGGAAACCTAATAAAGTATTACTCTTGATGTGACCTAAAACAACCCAATTAGGGATCAAGTGTTTGAGTCCAACACTCCGACTAGAGAGATAATCTATCGAACGAGTTTACACCATTCCAGCTTTTAACTTACATAAGGCGTACAGTCTCATTATAACCATTGAGAGGGGGGATGTCAAGCCGCCAGTGGCATTGACTCAGTGGAAGGACTCTCCAGGGGCAGCACAGAGATGGATACTACTCTTTCACATTAGCCGCTCTTTTCCACGTCTTTTTAGATTATCAGATTTTGTCACCCCCTGAACGGTTACTTCAAGGGAGAAAAAGCGATCGGGCTATAATAGAGAAAATTTCATTTTAACTTGAGAAAATTCATTATGACAGCCACTATTGAAGACATTCGGGCAATACTAAAGGAATTGGCCCAATCCCAACAAGAGTTATCCCAATCCCAACAAGAGTTATCCCAAGCTCAACAAGAGTTATCCCAAGCTCAAAAAGAAACGGATAAACAAATCAAGGAAACAGATAAGCAAATTAACAGAGTTAGTAAGCAGATTGGGGAGTTGGGCAATCGTTTAGGAGAGTTTGTCGAGTGGCAAGTACGTCCTGCGGTGGTGCGTCTTTTTCAAGAGCGGGGTATTGATGTGCATGAGTTTCACCCTGGTATTTCGGTAAAACGGGATAATGAGGGTTTAGAGATTGATCTATTAGTAGTGAATGATACGGATGCCATTTTAGTGGAGGTCAAAAGTAAGTTAACTCAAAGGGATGTGGATGAGCATTTACAACGTTTGGCGAAGTTTAAGCGGTTAATGCCTCGTTTTCGAGATGTAAAGGCCTTGGGAGCGGTGGCAGCGATGATTGTTCCCAATGAGGTGACGAGTTATGGTTGTCGTCAGGGTTTGTTTGTGTTGGTGCAGTCAGGGGAAAATGTAATAATTTTAAATGATGCGGAGTTTACGCCTCGGGTTTGGTAGGTTTAGCTTTCGTTCCACCCCCTCGCTCTTGAGAAATATATCTTAAAATACATTTTACCCACCAAATCCAAGAGAGCCGATTCCATTCCTGCCAATAATCAACTTAACTTGAGAAAATTCATTATGACAGCCACTATTGAAGAGATTCGGGCAATACTAAAGCAATTAGCTCAATCCCAACAAGAGTTATCCCAATCCCAACAAGAGTTATCCCAAGCTCAAAAAGAAACAGATAAGCAAATTAACAGAGTTAGTAAGCAGATTGGGGAGTTGGGCAATCGTTTAGGAGAGTTTGTCGAGTGGCAAGTGCGTCCTGCGGTGGTGCGTCTTTTTCA
>NZ_JADBUZ010000239.1:0-16861 GCF_020245305.1 Microcystis sp. M20BS1
TATAATTAAATTAAAAATGGATTTTAGGTTCGATCCCCCCTGCCCCCCTTGATAAGGGGGGTGCCGATCCCCCCTTAGTCCCCCCTTTAATCCCCCCTTAATAAGGGGGGCATCTGACAACTTTTAACGCCTACCTACTTACTTCTTTTCAACCAACCTCGAAAACAGTTTTGTTAGTCCCTCAGTCCCTTGGCAAAATCCATCTATTGGCGGGGAAAACGCTGCATGGTTCCGAGAAAATCACCACGAATTCCTTTAGAATTGCACCAGATCAAGGCTCACGAGTTTTATCAAAAACGGCTGGCATCGGGTAAAGAAGGCAATGAGATAGATGACTGGCAGCAAGCGAAAGAATATTTGAGCCAACATCCCAGAGCGATTTTTGCTTGGAATCTAAAGATGCCCTATCGCGGGGGAAAAAGGCTAATTAAAAGATTGTTGCTATCGCTCCAGTCTCTTGTCAGAGTTGCTTGGAAACTGCTAATCTTTCCCTTCTGGCTATTTCAGCAAATACCGGGGCTTTTTGCCCGTGAAGACAAAGACAGCCGCACCTTTGCCATTGATGTGGTCAAAACGATTATTTCTGCCCTGGGATTAATTGCTACCCTTTTCGCAGGAATCGGGCTTTTTGTCAATTATCTCAATTCTCAAGCGGAAAGGCAACTGACTCAGGAACGTCTTATTACCGAGCGCTTCTCGAAAGCTGTCGAGCAAATCGGTAATCCTAAAGAGGAGGTGGTAATTGGCGGCATTTATTCCCTAGAGCGAATTGCCAAAGATTCTCCCAAGGATCAATGGACAATTATGGAAGTGCTGACTTCCTACATTCGTAAAAATTCCCCCATTCCCTCGAATATTGAACAACTGGAGCCAGAGGAAAGACAGAAGGCCCTAGAAAAACTCCCTTCCGTGAGTATTCCAGTTCAGGCCGCTTTAACGGTAATCGGGCGGCGTAAAGTTGAGAATGACCAAGCTGGGGATAATTTGGCTGAAACAAATGACTCTAATAAAATTAAAATTCTTGATTTAAGTCGGACAAATTTGAGGGGAGCCAACCTCAACCGAGCCAACCTCAACCGAGCCAACCTCGACGGAGCCAACCTCAACGGAGCCAAACTCTGGGTAGCCTACCTCAACGGAGCCAACCTCAACGGAGCCTACCTCAACGGAGCCAAACTCTGGGTAGCCTACCTCAACGGAGCCAACCTCAACCGAGCCAACCTCAACGGAGCCAACCTCAACGGAGCCAACCTCAACGGAGCCTACCTCAACGGAGCCATCCTCAACGGAGCCTACCTCTACGGAGCCTACCTCAACGGAGCCGACCTCAAGGGAGCCAAGCTCAACGGAGCCAACCTCCTCAACCGAGCCAACCTCAACCGAGGCATCCTCACCACAGGCTGGCTCATCGCCAACCTCAACGGAGCCAACCTCATCCTAGCCAACCTCTACGGAGCCGAGGATCTTTATCCAGAACAAATTAAATCGGCCTGCTTTTGGGAAAAAGCAATATACACGGAATCCAAGTGGGATGAAGATAAACAATTATGGGTGGCTGCTGACCGGGAAGCCAATCAACGAGAAATCGACAAACTCAAAAGGGACAAAAACTCAGATCCGCGAAATCCGATCGATTGTAATACTAAATAGGGTTTGCGGCAAAAAGTAGGGGCGAAGCATTCGGATAGGAAATCTCCGGTTTCACCGATAGGTTATGCCCAAATGCTTCGCCCCTACAGGACGCGGGCCGATGAAAACGCAAGGTTTGGAAGCATGATTCTCTCAAAATCTTGCACCTGTTTGGCGAGAAAAGCCACAAAACCCTTACCTTATCTACATTTCACATTTATTCAGCCAACCCTAAATATTATGAAAACTTTTCTGACTTTTCTTCAGCTATTTATGAATGTCTGAATGATGCCCATCTGAAACATAAAAAAGAACTGAATTCCTTGCTTACTCTACCATTTCAGAAGTTGAATAAATCTCAGATTATGAACGTCTAAAGTATAGTTGGTCGTTAATTGCCATGTCTGCTATGATACAATTAGGGGGTGCTGCTTTAGCAAAGATTGATAGTGAACACTCATTATTATATTAATAAATATGAATAAATATGAAGTAATTTAAGTTTCCAAGAGAATGAACCCGATCTTTTTTACTATGGGGGTAAAACTGATTTTCAATTTCTCAGCTTGAAAGGTGAACCCAGATTAAGCTATCTGAACAATAAGAGGACAAGCCAATGTTTGAAGATTTTACCTATATTACCGATGAGGCTTTTTTAGAGAATTATTGGTGGGAAGAAAAAGTTATCTGTTCCCACTGCCAAGGCAAAGGAAGAATCTATCTAGAGACAGAGAATGAATCCGTCCCCTGTAAATTCTGTGAAGGTGAAGGCATTATTCAACGAAAACAAAAGGAGACTAACTATTCCTAAAAATCTGTATAATTAGATACCATATATTAAAAATCTTCTTGAGTTAAAACCTCGGGCTGACATTGTTTAATTTCGCTGTTAATCCCCACAGCAGATTCCGATTGTAGGTCTTCGATATAACCGGATTGATGGGATAAAGCTTCAGAAAAACTCTCAAACGGACCGAAATAATAGAGACATTTCGGCTGGGTGGTGGTGATCTCTATCCACCAGGGTTGAGGTGGTAAACTAGGCTTAATGGAGACAGTTTCTGGGTCAAGAGGCTTTATACTGAGAATCCTGGCACCTTGGCGCAGGAGGCGCTGTGTTTCTTGACTCATGCGGCTTTTAGGTACTCGCAGGACTGTCCGGGAGAAGCGTTGAGGCAAAGAGCCAGAAGAACCGGAAAAAACAACTTCATAGAGAAATATTTGATTCTCTCCCTGATTATTAGCCTCTAGCATACAGAAAAGATTCTCTTTTGGGGGTAAGGGTTAAAAAAAACAGACGCTACTTTGAGCAGATGACTCAAGCAAAATCATCTCCTAACAGAGTAGCGCATCTTGATACCATAGCATAGAGCGGCAAAAAGTTAGGTTTTGACCTATTCTCCCCTCACAGCATGGCTTAAGGGGAGATTCTTCCACAGGAAGAACCCGATAGAGTTCTTTATGATGCTGTAGCCGGATATATGGCTGTTATCTTAATGGTGAGGTACAAAGTTTTTGTTTTCGGGAGTCGGTCGTCGATGCCCAATCCTGTTATACTTCATCTTTATGATAAACAATGTTAATAATATTGACGACAAATAGAGTTTTTTACCAAATATGCAGCCACCAAAATTAAGCTTAGGAACCAGATTATTTTTATCCCATCTCCTCGTTATGGTGGTGGGATTGAGTAGCTTTATTATCATTGCTAAATTATCTTCTCCCCGAATGTTTGTTTTGCGTTTGGAACAGTTAGAAAGGCAGGGATTTTTTACCGTGCGCTCGGCAAGAACTTTCTTGGTTAGGGGTTTTGAGACGGCTTGGGATAGTAGTGCTATTTGGTCATTTATTGCGGGAGGAAGTGCAGCTGGTTATCTGAGTTTTTTGGTTTCTCAACGCATTATGAAACCGGTAAAACAAATCAAACAAATCACTAAAAATTTTGCGGAAGGGGATTTATCGGCGCGAGTTCCAGAAAGCGAAATCCCAGAATTAAATCAATTAGCCATCAGTTTTAATCAGATGGCGATTAGTTTAGCCGATGTGGAAAAACGTCGCCAGGAATTAATCGGTGATCTTACCCACGAATTACGCACCCCTTTAACTGTGGTACGGGGATATCTGGAGGAATTAGCCGATGGTGCGATCGAACCTAATCCAGAACTTTATCAGAAATTAGTGAAAGAAACCCGCCGGTTAGAACGTTTAACCCACGATCTACAGGAGCTATCGCAAGCGGAATCTGGTTATCTCTCGATTAAACTGCAACCTGTTAATTTATTAACTTTGTTAAATTCTCTTATCGAAAAATTTGCCGATCAATTATTAGAAGATGGACCGACTTTACAGTTAGATTGTCCCCCCAATTTACCATCTGTCATGGCCGATCCCGATCGCCTCGAACAAATTTTAGTTAATCTGCTCGGTAATGCCATTCGTTACACCGATCATGGTGCAATTACCCTGCAAGTGACAAGGGACAAAAATCACCTACAAATTGCCGTTATCGACACGGGAATCGGCATCGCAGCAGAGGATTTACCCTTTATTTTCGAGCGCTTTTGGCGGGCCGATCGTTCTCGTTCCCGTTATTCTGGGGGTAGTGGTATTGGTTTAGCGATTACCCGTCGTTTAGTGGAATTACACCAAAGTCAAATGGAGGTAGAAAGTGAATTAGGTAAAGGCAGCACTTTTCGTTTTTCCCTAGCAATATCTCCGAATTGGGAGTAGGGGTTTTTTTAGTGATCGGTAAACAGTAATCGGTAAGGGGAGACGGGAGAAGGGGGAGATGGAGCGGTAAGAGAGAGTTTGAGCATTTGTACTAAAATATCTAATAGACATCTCCAAAAATTATAACCCAATCACAGCTTGCTTTTAGCTTTTGTACTAACTGAGTAGTTCTAAGCTGAAATGTGTATCTATCGTTGCTAATTCAATTTCACTGAAAAAATATGAAACAATTAAAATCATTTTTATTTGCTTAGATTCCTTAACTAGAAAAACTTTTAGTCTTAAGATATAGTCATTTCAGATAATTCTGATACAGTCTAGACTGGTTGAACCCTTATGAACTCTGGCATTGATATTCTCAATCCTAATTGAAATGACTATAATCTTTAGATGGAGGTCTAATAGGCAGTTTCAATGCAGTACGGCTGATAACCAGATGACTATTCAGGAGAAGACAAGTGGCGAAAAATCTGGCTGGCGATGGCTGCACTCCGGCGAATTTGTTCAATTTCGGAAAGACTTTGCCAATCTTCGGTGTCTATAGTGGTTTTGCTCTGGCCATTACGCATAGTATAGGCGTAGGGACGGGCAAAAACCTGTAAATCTTCTGGAGACCATTGGGGAAAAAGCTCGCTAAGACAAACAACAAGGCGATCGAAGTTATCTAATTGACTATTAACTAGATTTTCAGCACTTTCTACTAGACGATTTAAATGTTCGGCTGGCAGTAAAGAGGCAAATTTATCAAAGATATTAGACCGGGATGAAAGGGAAACTGTCGGGAATTTTTGGTGTAAACTGCTAAAGAATCTATGAGCTTGTGCCTCGATCGCCGTCGCTTCTAGTCCTTCACACAGAGAAAAAGGCGTTTCTGTCACGTCTAAGGGATCATGACTCTCAACAGCGGTTACATCCCAGGGATAGGTGACTTCTTCTTCGATCAGGATTGCCAGAAGTTCCGCGTTAATCTGTTCGGATAGGGATAAATGGCTCATAAACGATACTCCATATTTTGGCCTTTGTGGCGTTCAATGAGTAACTACATCTTGGTTTTGACAATTCCCGAAGCTACCAACAGACTTCTGGTGGAAGCCAGACGAGAGGTACTCTTGCCATAGTAGCAATAATTAACCCCTGCATATTATAGCGGTTTTCACAGAAGGAGTCCCGATTGAAACGCTGAAACGCCTATCTATCAAGGGATTTACTATACCTTATGAGACTGAAAACCGTTATATTATTGATTACTTTTTGACTTTTGCCAGGGGTTGATGAGAAAAGTGACATAAACTTGTCAACGCCTGAATTTGGTTATTGGCTAACTCTTCTAGGTTAATTGATCGTAGCTCCTGAGCAATTGTACTAGGATAGATAGAATTGCTACGGCGTTTTATTGACTGGTGTGACTAGATAATTTTGCTAACTTTCTGCTGACATTTGCTCCCCCATCTCCCCACTCCCCCATCTCCCTAATCTCCTATGGCTTTTAAACAGGATTTAGTATTAGTACAGTCGCCAGGAATTACCAGCAGCGATCACTTAATTTACCCACTGGATTTTTGTGAGAGAATAGTTAGGGATAATTCTGCTTTGATCTATGATCAAAAAAACCTCTAGAAAACCACGCTATACTCAAATTCGCTGGCTCTGTCAAATAATTGTCGCCCTGATTGTATTCATGTTGCCGGGGACAATTACTCTGCGACTGGTTTTAGGGCTCTTCTCGACTTTGTGTGATAATTTTTGCTTATGGAATCGTGAAATGCTTATCGGGTAACACTTTTAGGACTATTTTGTCGAAGAAACTATCAGTATAGACCTCGTTTCCACACAGAAACCAGAAGAGCCGTTTTAGCTTTTCTTAATGCCTAAACCTTACCCGACTACACCCAGAAAAATCTGACTTAATCCTATGAAATTTGTACCGTTTGTCGATATTAATCAAAGATATTCAATGCCAACTACAGCATCTAAAGCTAGAGGATGGATGAAAAAAATTGGACATACTTTGGTAATATTTATCGTAGTTTTACTACTGACTCTAACCTCCCCTCTTTTGGGAATAGCTCAAAATCCGACACAACCGGAAAATAAAATTGACGGCTTTCCAGTTATGTTAGATGGAAAAACTCTCTTTTTTATCCGGCGTGGAGTTTCTTCATTTTCGGCGGAGGAGAGAGCTAGCGCTATTACCCGGAGAATTGAAAGAATTGCTCAAAATGATTCTATTCCTGTTGAGAACCTGACAATTAAGCAGATTCCTGATGATAACTCACTTTATTTAAGTGTAGATCAAGAAGTAATTCTAACGGTGACGGAGCGAGATGCAAAAGCCTATCGTTCAACGCCGGAGGTTTTAGCTCAACAAGCTTTACAAAAAATTCAGGTTGCTATCGCTCAATATCGCCAAGATCGAAAACCCGAACAACTACTTAAGAACATCATTTATACGGTTATAGCCAGCTTTGCCTTCCTGATTATTAGCTTTGCAGTTATCAAAATTTCAGGGAAGCTATTTCCCTTTATTAGACGTTTGATTGAATCCTTGACGCCAGGCATTCAAATCGGGAATGTTGAGATCATATCTTCCTCTAATATAAGCTTTTTTTGGTTGCGAGTTCTTCGCATAATTCGCTTCTTTGTTCTGTTTTTATTATTATTTAATTATGCCACATTTGTACTTCGTTTATTTCCCTGGACAAGAGTTTTTGGTGAGAGTATTTTAGGCTATTTTTCTCAATCATTAGAACTGGTTTTGTCGTCCATTGGCAAATATCTTCCCAATGCCTTTATTATTGCCATAATCATTTTTATCACTTACTACTTAATCGGGCTAATCAAGCCATTTTTTACAGCAATAGAAAGAGGAAATCTGGTTATTCCTGGTTTTTATACTGATTGGGCTAAACCGACTTACAATATCCTATTAGTCATAATTATTGCCATAGCAGCAATAGTTGCTTTTCCCTATTTGCCTGGTTTTGATTCCCCTGCTTTCCGAGGTGTTTCTGTTTTTCTTGGTCTTCTTTTATCCCTTGGTTCTACTTCGGCAATCGCCAATGTTATTGGGGGAATTATTCTTATTTATACCCGGGCATTTCGCATCGGAGATCACATTCAAGTAGGAGATGTAATTGGCGATCTAATTGAAAAAAACTTCCTAGTCATTCGCATTTGTACTCCCACTAATAAAATCATTACTATTCCTAACTCATCTTTATTAAGTAGTAATGTGATTAACTTTAGTATTTCCTCGCGGGAATTAAACAGAAATCTAATTATTCAGACAACGATTACCCTAGGGTACGATCTGCCCTGGCGAAAAGCCCACAAAACCTTAATTGAAGCTGCACTAGAGACCGAGCATATTCTCAAAGAACCCGCACCTTTTGTCCTGCAAACTAGCCTAGATAATTTTTACATCAGTTATCAATTGAACGCTTACACTAACCAACCCAATTTAATGGTAATCATTTATTCAGAACTCCATCAAAATATTCAAGATAAGTGTAATGAAGCTGGGATTGAGATTCTTTCTCCCAGTTACACCTCCCTACGAGATGGAAATACAACAACCATTCCCGAAAATTATTTACCTTCCGATTATGTTGCGCCTCCCTTTCGCGTTCAATCTTCAGACAATCAGGAAAACAACACATTATGATAGTAAATCCGTTTTTAAGCACTCACTGTTGGCGGATTATTAATATGATGAGCCAATTCAAGTCTGAATTGCATCACTGTCCGATTTACCTTCATAGAATAGCTGATTTGGGGTACGATAATTAAGACATTTTCGAGGACGATTGTTAATAGAGTTTACGGCTCTTTCTACCTGCTCTAGCTTAAGGATTTTCAAATTCGTTACCCTTGGCAAAAAATTGTCTCAATAGTCCCTTAATCTGCTCGTTTAATCCCCTCTCCCAAGAACGATAAGGATCTGATTTGTTGTTGTATTGATCGGACAGTACCTGATCAGCCTTTCTTTGTTAACTATTGAGGTTGATGCGTTTCATTTTTGAATTGGCTATTACTTAAAAATAATTGTCTTAGTCAAACATTATAGCAGTTATCTTAATGGTGAGACAGGAAGTTTTTTTGGGGAGTCGATCATCAATAGCAAATTAGGTTGTACTTTATCCTGATGAGAAAAGCTGTAACACAACTAAGGTTTTTAAATTGAATAATCGATAAATTTCTCAATTTTATTGTCAAAATCAGTGAGTAAGGTCGCTTTTCTCGGTTTTAAATGTACCGTTTGTTCTGGTTGTAACTGTAATTGCTTGTACTCCTCACGATTGAGATAAGCCACCACCATTTCCCCATCGGCTAACATTAATTCTACTTGTATTTCCCAGCCTAAATGAATAACTCTTTTTACCACTGCCCAACTATTCAACCCATCTTGTTCGGGAATGATTTTGAGGTCGTGGGGACGGATAAAGACGGTGGAATTATCCCCCTGATGATACCCTTTTCCTAATCCTGCTAGATTAGGTAAAATATTCACTTCCCCAATAAATTGCATCACAAAAGGTGTAGCGGGATGATCGTAAATTTCGGCGGGAGAACCCACCTGTTCAATTTTACCATGATTCATCACGACAATCGTATCGGCCACCTCCATTGCTTCCTCTTGATCGTGGGTAACAAAAACACTGGTAACGTGAACTTCTTCGTGTAAATTTCTCAGCCATACCCTTAATTCTTTTCTGACTTTTGCATCTAAAGCCCCAAAGGGTTCATCTAATAATAATACATTCGGTTGAATGGCTAAAGCGCGGGCTAAAGCTACTCTTTGCCGTTGTCCTCCCGATAATTGGGCGGGATAGCGATCACCTAATCCTTGTAATTGAATTAATTCTAATAGTTCCTCAACTTTTTTCTTAATTACCGGCGATTTTTGCTGGCGAATTTTTAGACCAAAAGCAATATTTTGGCGGACAGTTAAATGTTTAAATAGGGCATAATGTTGAAAAACAAAGCCGATATTTCTCCGTCTAGGGTCCAGATGGGTGGTATCTTGTCCGTTAATGATAATTGCGCCACTGTCGGGAGTTTCTAATCCCGCAATTGAACGTAATAAGGTGGATTTTCCCGATCCCGATGGTCCGAGGAGGGCGACTAATTTGCCTTCAGGAATGGTTAAACTGATATTATCTAAAGCTTGAAAATTGCCGAAACGTTTGGAAACTTGGTGGATGGTAATACTCATATTTTTAGGTCTTTTGTAGTTAAGTAGTATGAATTTTGTGGGCGGTTTTACGTTCGAGAATTTCTTTGATAATTAAAGTAACTCCCGCTAGTAAGGCGAGAATAGCCGCCGCACTAAAAGCGGCGGGAGTGAGATAATTTTTATAAGCCTGTTCTACGAAAATTGGCAGGGTGGCAGTTCTCCCTAAAATACTGCCAGAAACCACAGAAACTGCCCCAAATTCTCCCATCGCCCGGGCATTAGTTAACAGCACTCCGTACATCAATCCCCAACGAATATTGGGTAAAGTTACGCGCCAGAAAATCTGCCAATCATTTGCCCCTAAAGTGCGCCCCGCTTCCTCTTGTTCTAAGCCAATTTCTTCTAAGACTGGGATAACTTCCCTAGCGACAAAAGGCATAGTAACAAATATGGTTGCTAATACCATTCCGGGTAAAGCAAAGAGTATTTTTATACTGAAAAGTTCTAGAAAAGAACCTAACCAACCATTGCGCCCATAGAGCAGTACAATCATTAAACCCGCTACCACGGGAGAAACGGCAAAAGGCAAGTCAATTAAACTAATTAATAAAGTTTTGCCGCGAAATTGATTGCGAGCAATTACCCAGGCTGCACAAAGTCCAAAAATTGTGTTTAAAGGTACAGTAATTAGGGCAATAATTACTGTTAATCTTACCGCTTCGATAAAGTCAGAGGTTCCCGCCGCTTCTAAAAAAGCTTGGAATCCATTGCGAAAAGCATAGTAAAATACTGCTGCTGCTGGAATAAATAATAACAGTGCCAGATAGACAAGGGCGATGATAATTAGTAGGGGTTTGTAATCCCACTCTTTCGGTTTAGTTGATTTTTTTAGACTCAGCATTTTTGATCTGTCTCCAGTCATACTCCAATATTTTTTACTCTTTACTTAACTCTGTATTTTTGGCCCCATTGCTGCAGGAAATTAATTACTACTAACATGAACAAAGAAACCAGTAATAAAACCATGCCGATTACTGTCGCCCCTGTGTAATCATATTCCTCTAGTCTTTGGAAGATTAAAACTGGGGCAATTAAATCCTTAAAGGGAATATTAGATGAGATAATAACTACAGAACCATATTCGCCGATCGCTCTGGCAAAACCGAGGGCAACTCCTGTTAAAATAGCGGGTAGTATTGTGGGAAAAATCACTCGCCAAAAGATTTGCCAAGAGGAAGCACCGAGGGATAAAGCCGCTTCTTCTACCTCTTTTTCCATTTCCTGTAAAACTGGCTGTAGGGTGCGGACAATGAAGGGTAAAGCGATAAATAACATCGCCACAAAAACCCCTAAAATGGTAAAGGATATCTTAATACCAAAGGGGGCAAAAAATTGACCGAGCCAACCGTTATCACTGTAAACTGTGGCGAGGACTAAACCAGCAACAGAAGTGGGTAAAGCAAAGGGCAAATCTACACAAGCATCGACAATTTTTTTACCCGGGAATCGATACCGCACTAATACCCAAGCGATAATAGTGCCGAAAACTCCGTCAATTAATCCGGCAATTAAGGAAGTAAAAAAAGTGACTTGGTAAGCAGATAAAGAAATCGGTAAAGTGGCAATGCGCCAAAATTCGGCAAAACCAAGAGTTAGGGATTTAGCAAATAGTGCCGCTGCTGGTAAAACCAACAAAACCACTAGATAACTAATGGTAATTACCCAAGGAATAGAAACTTTTTTCAGGGGTTGACTGGGAGATAAAGATAATTGTGGGTTAGCCATTGTTAATTATTGCTAAGTAAGTAGTTCCAATTAAATAGAAGATAAATTTTGCCTTTGATCCCCCCTGCCCCCCTTGATAAGGGGGGTGGGGATCCGCCTTGATAAGGGGGGTGCCGATTAGAGATTACCAATTGTCCGCTTCTTCAAGAACTTGTGCTGAATCATACCAAACTTCTACATCTAAATCTGCCAGATAGGAAAGGGCATTTTCTATCCCTTGGGAGTTGCCTTGTAGTTGTAGATCAAACCAGCCATCTTGATTATTATTGGCAGCTAACAAAGCGGAAAATATATTCACTTTTAGACCTGGAAAAGACCCTAAACGTGCTATAATTGGCTCGTTAATATATTGTTTAGGAACCCGAATTTTTATCCGTCGGGACGTGGGGCGATCAAGTCCCGATTGATCGAGATGTAAATCACTTTGGGGATGATTAATAGTCTGCCATTGAGGTTGATTATCCATGGTTTTTCTCCTTAAGATTTACCAGCTTTAGTCAGAATTTTATCGAACAAGGCTCCATCTTCAAAGAATTGTTTTTGTACCTTATCCCAACCGCCTAAATCCTGCACGGTAAAGAGATTTTTTATCTGAGGAAATTTACTCTCAAACTCTTTAACTATCGTCGGTTCAACGGGACGAAACCCCACCTTAGCAAATTCTCTTTGGGCTGCGGGAGTAAATAAAAACTGCACAAAAGCCTCGGCCACTTTTCTCGTACCTTTTTTATCCACATTGGCATCAACAACCGCCACGGGATTATCAATAGAAATATTATAATCAGTGGGAACAGTATAGGCTAAATTCTCACCTTTTTGGTTAGCGAGAATCATCTCGTTTTCGTAATTAATTAGCACATTTCCCTGACCTTGTTTAAAAAACACATCACTAGATTCGCGAGCATCTCTAGGTAAAACTGGCGCATTTTTAAACACTTTTTCGACAAAAGTTTGCGCCTCTTGTTCACTGCCTCCCGCTTGCGTCACCGAACCCCAAAGAGCGAGAAAATTCCAGCGCGCTCCGCCAGAAGTCTTGGGATTAGCAGTAATAACTTTAATATTATCCTTGGCTAAATCTGACCATTGATTAATTTTAATATTGGCATCACGAGGAACAAAAGCCACTACAGATTTATGAACAATAGAGTCATTGGGTGCTTCTTTTTCCCAACCGGGTTGAATTAATCCCGCTTGCTCAATTTTCTTGGTATCCAAAGCTAAAGCCAACGCTACCACATCCGCTTCTAAACCATCGATAACGGCACGAGTTTGGGAACCGGAACCGCCATAACTCTGTTCAAAAGTGACTTTTTGCCCCGTTTTTTGTTGCCATTCCTCGACAAATTTGGGAATGATTTTTTCGTAGGCACTTTGGGTGACAGCATAGGAAACAAGTGTCACAGTCACGGGTTTTTGGCTGTCATTGCCGCTATTGGTGGGGGATGAGGTACAAGATGCCAGCATTCCTCCCGTCAGGACAGTTGCCATGAGTAGGGATAAACAAGACTGGGATGACTGCATCGGCGGCGCTCCTAAGCTTTACTCTGAGGTTGTATCTGTTTTCAGGTCTGCTTTAATCCTACAGCACAGGAAATAAAATTTCAATACATTTATAAAACAAATTGGGAATAAGGCGATAACAAGGGAAACTGTGAGAAGATAAAATCAGTGCTACATCTAGGTTTGAGACTATGGGCAAGAGCGTCAAGGCCAAAAAAACAACCCTCCTACAACAACTGATTAACCAGAGTTTTCTCTTTCGCGGACTAGAGGAAGCTTGGTTAAGTCAGTATCTCGATGCCGACAATCTCAAGTTAGAGACGCTATTTTCCAATCGTCCCGTCTATACGGCTTTTCTACCCGATGAATTTCTAGATGTTTTGTATGTGATTTTGAATGAGGGTGTAATCGTCGTCCGCAGCACCCCCCTCGACCGGATTATTGCCATTACCTACCCCGGTGGCTGTTTTGGTATGAGGAGTTTACCCTTTAGTTATGGTTTAGCCAGTCGCGCTTTTCCCTGTTTGGTGGAATCCTATAAAACTACCCACGTCCTGAAAATTCCCTTATCGGCGCTAGAAAAGATTTACAACGATAACGAAAGTTTTCGTCAACGGTACTGTTTTTTATTTGAATTACAGCAAAAATTCGAGTATCATTTGCTTAATTGCAGTAGCTATCCACCCCAAGCTGTAGCCACTTTACTGAGAGCTTTAATCTATCAAGAAAGAGAATTAGGCAGTCAACCAGATGCCGAAAATATCTATACTTTTGATTTATCCGTCGATGTGATTGCTCGCGCTTGTCAACTCAATCAACGCACCGTCGAACAGGTATTAAAAGGATTGCAAAACGTGGGATTAATTGCCTCAGAATCGACGGGGGATTTAATTCGGGTACTGGATGCCGAGGGTTTAAAAGAAGTTTACAGTGCCACCAGAGATAAAGTTAATTGGTGGCCCCTAAGATAAGTAGGTTTGGCCTTATTTATTATTGCCATTGACAGCGCTTTAAGGCATCTTCGGCAGCCGCTTTGGTGGCATCCTGTTTCCGTTTGCCTTTACCTGTACCATAGAGAAGGTTATTAACCCGCACTTCGGCAGTAAATTCCCTAGCGTGGGGGGGGCCAGTAACATCAATGATCGCATATTCTGGATTAGAGGCGAAATTGGCCAGCGCCCACTGTTGAAAGAGATTTTTGGCATCGATAAAAGATGGCGATTCCGATTGTTGAGAGACTAAATGAGAGGCAACAGGGATAAAAAGCCCGTGCAGATAGTTTTTAACCGCATTTAACCCCGAATCTAGATAATAAGCCCCAATTATCGCTTCAAAAGTGTCCGCTAATAGGGTAGGATTTGATCGCCCCCGATCTTTAATTGCTCCCTTGCCTAAACGCATTAACTCCCCCAGGCCGATTTCAATGCCTAATTGCGCTAATTGTTCTTCTTTGACCAAATTTGACCGCAAACGGGTTAATTCGGCCTCGTTCATGGCGGGATATTTTTGATACAATAGTTCGCCCACCAAAAAAGCCAAAATCGCATCGCCTAAAAATTCTAGGCGCTCGTTATTTTCCGTCAATTCCGACTGTTCATTGACATAGGAACGATGGGTTAAAGCTTGGGTGAGAAGGAGAGCATTTTGAAAAGGAGGCAAACAAGACATTGCACGAGTAAGTCAAGAGCATTTCTTATCTTAATCTGACCCCACCGCGAATAGATGAGACGAACGATCCTTTTTTTACTGTTTTTTCCGGCTAGTTTAGGCATAATCTCCCAAATCTTCTCACCGGAAAACCTATCCGCTGCTATTCTTGCCCTAGGTATTCTGGGGATGTGTATGGAACAGGCACGCATGGCGGCGGTGGACTTGGCAGAAATTGCCCAATTTCAGCAAAAAACCAGCGATCCTCGCCTCGATCGCTTTTTTATCGTCACAGTTAGTACAATTGTTTTAGAATTATCGGGCTTTTATCTGGCTGCCCTCTCGATAGGATGGGGAGCTTTAATAGTTTTAGTCAGTCAAATTTGGTTTCATTGTTTAGCCAAAATTCAACTGCAGCCAAGCACAGAAAAAATTATTGACCATGGCATAAGGCCACGTTTACCCATCTTACTCGCTGACGGAATCGGCATAATCTTCGTGGCTTTCTGGTTAGCCAAAATCGCTCCCCTAATTATGGCCATAACTTTAACGACAATGTTATTAATCTACGGCTCTATTAAGTATAGACCTCTGGCAAAAATCAAAAATCTTCCCTTATGTGAGGAGTAAGTAGCCAGTATTCGGTCGTCAGGAGAATCAAGAATGAGCTTTAATCAACTAAATTCTCTACTTAGAGATTTTATGCCTATTTTTCTCATTTTTGAACTCTCAAAAATTAATTATCCAAGAACTCTCCTGTAGTCCCTCGAAATTACCGCAGAAATCGAGTGCCTTAATCAACCCGACAAAAAGTTAATTTTAGAGAGAATTCCCCCAGATGAAACCATTACCCATTATTTTATCAGTAGTCCAGACGCAGGAGGCTCTCTTAGGTTTGGTGGGTAAAATGTATTCTAAGATATAGTCCTGCTGGCGAGGGAGTGGAAGGAACCACTCCAGACACAGAGGACACGAAGATTGATCGCTTCTATAGTAAGTTAAACTGACCACACAAAGAATAAGAGAGCCGTACCCCGAATGAGGTATTCTGTGAAGTTAGATCAAATAGTGATGGAATTCAGACTTGAATTCCATCACTGTTATATGCTGGTCGGCTTCAAGGGTCTCGGTTTCATCGAAAATTTGGGTCTGAAACCCCGTCGTTCTACGACGGCTTTACTGTTAAATATGAGCATCGTTTACGAAATATATGCTAAAATGTGAGGTATGGAAAAAGCCTATTCGTTTCGATTTTACCCCACACCCGAACAAGAGTCGCTATTGCGGCGCACTTTGGGCTGTGTAAGATTAGTTTACAATAAAGCTCTCCATCTCAGAACACAAGCTTGGTACGAAAAGCAAGAAAGAGTAGGATATACTGAAACTTCTTCAATGCTAACCGACTGGAAAAAGCAAGAAGAATTAGAGTTTTTAAACGAAGTTAGCTGTGTACCTTTACAACAAGGGTTAAGACATTTACAAACAGCTTTCACTAACTTCTTTGCTGATCGTACTAAGTATCCCAACTTTAAGAAAAAACATCAAGGAGGAAGTGCCGAATTTACCAAGTCAGGCTTTAAATTTAAAGACAGACAAATCTATTTAGCTAAATGCACAGAACCTTTACCTATTCGATGGTCAAGACACATCCCAGAAAGCTGTGAACCAAGCACAGTAACAGTCAGATTACATCCTTCTGGACGTTGGCATATTTCAATTAGATTTGATGACCTAACAATTAAGCCTTTATCAGTAACAGATAAAGCCATTGGAATTGACTTAGGAATTAGTAGCCTTGTGATTACCAGCGATGGTGACAAAGTATCTAATCCCAAGCACTTTAAAAAGCATTATCGGAGACTGCGAAAAGCGCAAAAAAATCTTTCTAGAAAACAGAAAGGCTCAAAAAATCGGGAAAAAGCGAGAATCACATTAGCCAGAATTCACGCTCAAATTAACGATAGTAGAAAAGACCATTTACACAAGCTAACCACTCAATTAGTTCGTGAAAATCAAACGATTGTGGTTGAGAATTTAGCCGTCAAGAATATGGTCAAAAACCCGAAATTATCTCAGGCAATATCTGACGTTAGTTGGGGAGAAATCACTCGTCAATTAGCCTATAAATGCCGTTGGTATGGGAGAAATTACATCGAAATAGATAGATGGTTTCCTAGCTCTAAAAGGTGTAGTAATTGCGGGTATATTGCCCTTGAAAATGCCGTTAAATGTTCGAGAATGGGATTGTCCAGACTGTGGGACTCACCATGACCGAGATATTAACGCCAGTAAAAATATTTTGGCCGCAGGGCTTGCGGTGTCAGTCTGTAGAGCGACCATAAGACCAGAACAGAGTAAATCTGTTAAGGCAGGTGCGAAAAATCCTTCGGGAAA
>NZ_JADBUZ010000024.1:0-4160 GCF_020245305.1 Microcystis sp. M20BS1
TAACTTAATGGGTTTTTCCAACTATCTTGACCCCGCTAATATCCGAGGCCAAATTTTTACTATTTTCGTGATTACCGTAGCGGCAGCCGAGGCAGCCGTGGGTTTAGCGATTATCCTGACTATCTATCGTAACCGCGACACGATCGATATGGAACAGTTTAATCTGCTCAAATGGTAAGCTTTTAAATATTTACCCCCCTCTCTCCCTTTTCTGGGGAGAGTTTTTTTTGGCCAATTTTCCCTGTTTGTACGGTGTTAAATGTTTGAAATTTCAAGAGTTGGCTCTTCTAGGTTCTGTGTGATAAGTTTAACTTACATTATGATCGCTCAATCTTTGTGTCCTTTGTGTCTTTGTGGTTCCTTCCACTCGCTCGCCAGCAGGACTGTATCTTAGAATACATTTTGCCCACCAAACCTAAGAGAGCAGTCTTAGGGGAGTGGATAGGGTATCAGGGGCAAAATTTTGCCAAAGTAATTTTTGAGTAGGGTTGTCGTGGATTAGCCCTATTTTGTTGAGGATATTTCTCAATAAGAGTTTTTTTTAAGCTCTGGGATGGGTTGGGTTGGAGTCGTGGGCTGAAGGCGATCGCACACACAGGAAGAACGATCACACTCACAGGAATAACCACCATCGATAGCAGGTACTCCTTCAGGGCTGATGTTGATAATAATTCCACCTAACAAATCCACATGAAGACCTAACTTATATATAGGAGTTAAATCTTTTATTTTATTGTCTGATAAAAACAATACCTCAAGATTATTTAAGTTAGCTAAAGGACTTACATCTACTATTTGATTATCCATTAAAGACAAAGTCCTAAGATTAGTAAAATTAGCTAAGGGAGTTATATCTTTTATTTTATTGTCTGATAAAAGCAATACCTCAAGATTAGTTAAATTAGCTAATGAGGTTATGTCTATTATTTGATTGGTTTGTAAATTTAAGTGGGTAAGGTTAGTTAAATTAGCTAACGCATTTACATTTACTATTTGATTCTGACGTAAACGCAACTCGATAAGATTAGTTAAATTAGCTAAAGGCGTTAGATCTACTATTTGATTATTAACTAAAGACAACTTCTGAAGATTTGTTAAATAATTTGAGGCTGTTTGACAATTTTCAGTTTTTGCTTCTCGTAGCAGTATTTCTATAGTGTATTTTTGATCTTGTGGAAGAGACTGTAAACGATTACATAATTCAAAAAAAGAAGGAAAAAAATTGGAACCCTGAGCTATAGCTGAAGTTGTGTTTGCTATGCTGGCGATAGTCAATAATCCAGATAAAACGAAGGACACAGATTGTTTAAATTCCATAAAACTTAATATTGCCGTTTTATAATTTTAAAATTTTTCTCTGCGAGATTGTCACTCAAAAAGAGATCACCCCTTTCATAGTAACGCTTTTAGGGGTTATTGAAGTCATGATTACAAACAAAAAGGCGATCGCTTTTAAATGTAGGTAGGGTTGAATAACATGAAACTAAAGCCATTGCTACAAACAAAAAGGCGATCGCCCTGAAAATTAAGGAATAAGTTCGGTATTGGTACAGTTATTTTTTCCTCTTCCAGTAAGATCAACCCCTTCATGTACATAAGCAACACATTCCAAAGCTCTTTGATTTACACTATTGAGGTGGTAAAACACACCTCCCAAAGCTAATAGAATCAAAATGATGACATTTTTAATCATAATTTCATGAAACCCAACGAATCAAGATAGAAAATAATCATCAAGTTGGATTACGGTATGCAACCCAACCGACAAGCTAACAGTAATAAACATAAGATACTGGAGTATTTCCTTGAAAGTGTTGACAAACTCTATATGGTCGTCCATAATAGTAAACTATACCGTGTCTTACATATGTTTGTCCTGAGTTGACAAATCTTTGGGCTTGTTGTCCTGATAGTACAGCCCCTGTCGCTGCTACAACAATAAAGTCCCCCGCCCGTCTTCCAGCACCAGCAGCGAAATTTTCAGCCCAGATGCGAGCTAAGGATTTTGATACTTGGCGACCTATAGCGGCACTTTGAGCATTTGCTGGTGGAATTGAAACAATAATTGATGTAATGATATATGGGGATATGCAGATAAAAGGAATAACTTTCGATAAATTGAAGATGTTTTTCATGATTAGTTGCAACCTCTTTGATTAATTGTTCTTTATTTTTTATTAGTAGTCACCGTAATCATCATAGTCATCAAAAGAACTTTCGTAGTAACTATAAGGGCTACCCAATTCTGCTAATTCCTCTATCTTTTCTATTTCAATGTTATGATTTAACCTGTTAATCTCTCTTTGTAATGTATAATTTGATCTAACGAGATTGTCACTATCAGTTGAAGATGTCTGTGTTGGACTTGACTGATGATTAAGTAGTATGTTTGCCTCGCTTATGAGATCGTTAGTCTCATTTAAAACATCTTGGACTTCTTTGTTCTGTCCATGATAACTAGGTTGAAAGTTCATAATTTAGTATTTCTGATATTTTGATTGCTACCTATAATCATCGCAAAGATTTTTTTCAACCACCACCAGATTTCACCTGATGTTTTGTAAAGAAATGTTAAGACAAGGCCAGAAATGACTTGATCTTGTTTTACAATAACTGAACTATAATATAGGTAAAAATTTATTCACTTTCACACCATGAAGGATAGTTTACACTTGTTGCGTTTTATCGAAGATTTATTGATAGAGGAAGATGGGCAAAGTCTTAGCGATATTCAGCGACACATTATTGAAGAGTTATTAAACGGCAAAACCTATAAAGAAATTGCGGATAGTTATGGTTATGATGAGAAACATATTGGCGATGTGAGTAGAAATAAAATATTTAAGGTTTTATCTAAGCAATTAGGATTAGAAGAAAAAGAGCTTAATAAGTCTAATTTTCGTTGGACTATCGAAAAAGCAGTTAATTCTCAACTTTTTTTTACGTTACACAAAAATATTAATTATTGTGTAACGTCTCCTCAACCTGACACCACTAAACCAATTGAAAATAAAGAAAAATCTCCATCAGAAACATCATATCATGATTTAAGTTTAGCTCCAAAGATAAATCGTAATTTCTGCGATCGCATTTCAGAATTAGAAATCTTAACACAGAGAATATTAATTGAGAAAAGGCCTTTAATTTCCGTATCAGGATTGAGTGGAATTGGAAAAACTACCTTAGTTAGACATTTTGTAGAATTAAATTTAGAAAAATTTGAAGTAATTATTTGGCAAAATCTAAAAATATTCAATTGTTTAGACACAATTATTACTGATATTTTCACTAAAATTAATACGGATTTTATCTTAAATGATCACGATAAATTGACTCTGTTTTTAAAGTTATTGCAACGGAAAAAGTGTTTAATTATTTTTGACAATGTACAGGAATTATTTAGCGAGGGTGAATTAGCAGGGCAATATCAAACTAAACATAAAAAGTATCAGGAATTCTTTTCAATAATTACTAACGAAATTGAACATCAAAGTAGTTTAATTTTAATTAGTCAAGAGCGATGTTCAGAAATGTATTATTCAGATGAAAAATTAGATTTACTTGAATTACAAGGTTTAAATAATCGGGCAATCCTCAATAATTTAGGTTCTGAAGATGAAGAAAGCTGGTTAAAAGTAGTTCAGTTATACGAAAGAAATTTATTTTATTTAAAAGATATTGCTGTTTTAATTCAAGATGTTTATCATGGTTGTGTCGGTGAGTTTTTACAAGAGGAAAATATTGTTATTACAGCAAAAATAAAGGAAAGTTTGACTACAATAACTAAGAGATTATCGCCCATTGAAAAACAAATTATTCAATCCTTAATCAACCTAAAAAAAGATTGTTCAAGAAATGAATTAAAATTAAGTTTAGATTTATCAGCGGATGACTTGATTAAAGGGTTACAATCTTTACAAAAAAGATATTTGTTAACTAAAATTGAAGAATCAGAAATCTTATTTAATTTATCTCCTGTGTTTAAAAAATATATCAAAGATACAGGTATCTAAATAAGTGGCGGTTATCATAATTTTTTACCTCATGAACTTTGCACTGTACGGTGTTAGAGGTATCATGCAGATTCAGTTAGAGTATTATTTGTTATTAGCGGCGGCTTTATTTTGTATCGGAATTTATGGTTTAGTCACCAGTCGCAA
>NZ_JADBUZ010000240.1:0-7968 GCF_020245305.1 Microcystis sp. M20BS1
GAGCAAGTTTCTTTGTTCTATGTTAAGATGTTGGTGGCTCATTTTGGGTCTGATTTGTTTTTGTTAATGATCAGACAGTACCTGATGAGCCTTTCTTTGTCAACTCTTGAGGTTGATGCGTTTCATTTTTGAATTGGCGACTTCCTCTGGATAATTTGCAAAGGTCATGGCATCACTATCTACTAGAAATATTCGTCTATGATCGTTCTCTTTCATCCATTTTCCCAACACAAACATACGTTTCCAAACGGGAATCTCATATTTTTTCGAGTAATCGGACATCTCAACGTAGCATTTCTGAAAATTTTCATATTTATCAAACTCTACTAGAGTGGTATCCCAATGATTTTGCCAAAAATCTTTATTAGTGTCATCTCCTATAAGCACAACTTTATTATTAAAGTTTGCCGCTGATTTCAAGGCAAATTTTAAATAATTTGGCTTACCACCAAAATGGGCAATAATTACAGGAATTTCTAAGGTTTCTATTGATTTCACGGTTTAATAACCTCCATTTTTTGAATTAAGTTCTGAGTTCTGGAATCTGGTCGTTGCGCTGTTAGGACACTTCAAGGAATCAAGGTTATTGAGAATGATCGAGGAATTTATGCGCTTTTAGGCTTCTGTTATTGAAAAGAGAGGCAATTTTTCGAGGTTGCTTATATTACAATATCTCATTATACAGCTTTAAATACTTAGATGCTTGAATCTCAAGAGTAAATTCTTGCTCCACTTTTTGCCTTGCTCGAATGCACAATTGGTTATACCTTTCTGTATCTTCTAATACCCAATTAATTCCCCGTGTCAAGTCTTCCACCTCGAAGGGTTTGGCCAGATAACCATTCTCTTGATGTTTGATCATATCGCTCTTCTGGAACTTTCGGAAATCCCTGACCGAATCCAGATTCTGAAACCCTTGGTTGACGAGTGATCGCTAACTTTTTTTCTAATAAAAACTCAAATTTCGGGTTTCTGTTAGTTAGCGATAGCTTGAAGGTGGGTCTATTGGACTGATGGTGATCGGACTGGCTTGACTGGCAGCATGAATGATAAAATCTATTTTCAAGTCTAAACAAATCGGACTAGAAACATCCTGCTCAATTAACTCTAAATCGGTTCTATTCTGGTAAAACTCCAATCGTTTTAATGCTTTCTCCTTATTTCTGACTAAGCCAATAACTTTGATAGAAGAATGTCTTTTTTGTTCATTCAAATAGAGCAAGGTTTCCACGATGTAAGCTGGTAAAAATCCATTGGCTCCCGAAATAAAAACTGTTTTCCCTGCCAAAGTTTGCCAAGGTAAATCAGCTGCAATAATTTGCCTCAAATCTTGTTCAACAATTTTATGTCTCATAATTTTCTAACTCAGAAAAATATTGGTTTGTGATCCCGAATAATATCTAGTATCCCATCGAGGATAGATTTCCTTGTCGATGCTTTTAAGTCTAGCTGATCATTAGCCCAGATAAAACTTTCTAATAACCAACAGCCAAAAAAGCCTGTACCTCCGGTAATAAATATCCGCTGTCCCCGCAATTCTTCCCAGAGGTCTTTAGTGTGGGCAAGAATGTGATTTAAGTCATTTGTTAGGTTAGGTTGCATCTTTAGCCAATCCATTTCGTAGAAAAAGACAAATCGACACAAAAATCAAAAGCAATAGATTTTTACATTCACTTTATCCAATGGGATAAGAAAAGGGTAACTCAAAAAAGAGATAACAAACAAGTCTATTATATTGTCTAATCATAAAAAACATCCAAAAAAATAAAAATGTTCCAAAAAATGCCAACAATGCAAATTTACCTACTCTAACATCTCCTCCGTTAATCCTAGAAATACCCCGATCCAGAAGATACATTCTATGATTTTATCAGCATTTGACAAGTATGCTACAAGGTTTCTGGTTCAACGCCTAATTCTCTTAATTTTTCAGCTAATTTTTGTCTTAACATTCGCTCCTGTTCGAGTTGATATTCAGTTTGTGTGACTCGTTCACTCCCCCATAATAACAGATTTCCCGACTTATCCCACCAGCGCAACCAATTAGTAGTAAATTCAGCTTTGCTTCCTTGCCAGATACCGATAAACAAATTAAGTTCTTTTATCCAGTAACGATTATTCTCATCTGGCAACTGCTGCTCATACTTTCCTGCCACTAAACAATAAACATCTAATTCTCCTGTTTTTGGCTGAAAAATTCCATAGACAGGTACTTGTAAGATTTGCTCGTAAAAATACCATTTTCCATAGGGATAGTGAGGGTTGATGGAATATTCACCCTCTTCGGTTTCCGAGATAAACTCTAGGACGATGGTAGGAATTTCTCCTTCAATGTGGGGAGTGTAACTGCGCCGAATTGTTCCGCTAGGAATCGGTTTTACCGAGGGAATATAAACCCAATCAGGCGCTTTGACAACAGTTTGAGTTTTAACGGTAGCACACAAGCCAAAATTAGAGGCAATTAGCATCGATTCTAGAATTAATCCTGCTAATTCTAGGGATTCGCGTAAAGCTGCTGCTAAGAGAGGTTGCAAGTTGTTGTCCACAGGTTCGTCAGGTAGAATAAAATCATCTGGCAGTTTTTCCCAGGTGATTATCGTTGATTTTGTCGGTAAATCAATAGCAGATGGTGTCATGTTTATCTCTTTTTCATTAAGAAAAGCCAAGAATACTTAAAAAGTCGGTTTTCCCTTAATCACCCTTGTCAAATGGTTTATCTAGGCAATCAAGTGTTTTTTTGAATGACAATATATCGATTTTCAATGTCGTAGTTTCGGCTATTTTTTTTTCGGCATTTCTCTATACATAGTCATCAAAAAATATCGAGGCAATAAAACAATGATCGGCTTTTTTGCGATTACTTGGATAATTTTTATCTACGCTTCCTCTAATTATCCTGATGAGCATTTTTATTCCCATCGTAAAATCTTACTCTGGTTTGCTTCTATACTTCTGGCGATCGCCAGCCTAGCCTATCTAAACTTGACTAAGACTTTCCACAGGATCCTCGCTCTAGTTCTAGCAATTATCATCGGCTATTCTATCGCAACTAATCTGTATTTTAATCAACGTTATCTTGCTAGTAAATACGGTTCCGAAAGACTCCTATCCGTGGCCGATACAGTGGAAATTATCAATCAGATTCCGGTCGGTTCAACCCTTTGCGATCCAGCTAAGAAAGGCAAAAGAAAAGAGCATGGTCAGTATGATTATATCGATACCTTTATGACCAAAAGAGAGCTAATGATCACCAATGCCTGCCCATCGGGTAGTTATTACATACAGCCGAAATTTAAAATGGCTATGCAAATGAACGATTTATTTCCAATTTTTACCCTCGTCAAAACTCCCCCTCTTGATCGCCCGATGACTTCCCTTCTGGAAACCCCAGAAGCCTATCTCTATAAAATCGAGTAGAAATACCTCAACCATGATAGCGGAATTTGCTTGGGATATTCTTAGGAAGTTTTCCTTTTAGGGAGTCGGTTGTCAGCAATTTCATAGCCAAGACGAAAAGTCCATTAAAAAGGGTGCATCTCAATAAACTCAATGACCACGATGCGCCCCTACCATAATATTATGGTAGGGGCGCATTGCATTCGCCCTCTTTTAATAACTGCTGCTGATCACTACAAGTACGAGAGAGCCACAAATATGAGATGCAGCCGATTAAAATGGACTAAAGTTCTTGTACCTAGTCGGTGACTGACTAGAGCCATCGGACAAAAAATAAATTCCCTAACTGCGGATGATTAGCTCACCTTGGCGGCGTATTATTGACAATATTGAGCGCATAAAGGCGAAAACGCTCTAGATCAGCTTGCAGGGTTGATTCCACCACTCGACCGAGGAAAAGATTATCCATCAATTTTCCTAACCAACCCGGTATAGCATAGGCTGCTGTCAGTCGCACAATACTCCTACCATGACGGTCATAAAAACGGATCGCCCCGCGGTTAGGCAACCCGTCCACGGATTCCCATTGAATCATCTGGTGGGGGACAATTTTCATTATCCGTGACAACCAAGTAAATTCTAGACCACCACTGGCTAACTTCCAACGGGAAAGCTCTGGCTCCTCCTCTAGAATTTTCACCGATTCGATCCATTTCATCCAGTGGGGCATTTGTTCTAAATCTGACCAGAGTTCCCAAACCAGATCGATCGGCGCGTCCACTTCTACCTGTACACTATGTTCTAACCAAGTCATTCGTTAATTCTGGCGATGCTGAATATTTCTATGATAACGGCTATTAGTCTTTAGCTTTTCACTCAATGATAAAATAAAAACAATCTTCGAGGTTTAATTTTACTATGTTAATCAGAAAACTGCTCGAATGTCAGGAATTCATCGCCGGTGATCATACCCGATTGCGTGAGTTATTGCATCCCGATAAACAGCCGTTAAATCTACGTTATAGTTTAGCCCACGCATGGGTAGATGTGGGGGAAACTTCTACTCCCCACGCTTTAAAAACTGCGGAAGTTTATTATATTCTGCAAGGACAAGGGGAAATGCACATCGATGAGGAAGTGCAATTAGTGACTGTCGGTGCTGCCATTTATATACCTCCTCTAGCTAAACAATATATTCATAATTGTGGAGAGGAACCCTTAATTTTCCTGTGCATTGTTGATCCAGCTTGGCGACTGGAAGACGAAATTATCTTTGAGTAAAAATAATGAATATTGGGATTATTGGACTGGGTTTAATTGGTGGTTCCTTGAGCTTAGATTTCCGCTCACAAGGTTATAAGGTTTTGGGAGTTTCTCGTCAACAATCCACCTGTGATATCGCTGTACAAAAAGGAGTGGTAGATGAATCTAGTACCAGTTTAGAATTATTAGCTACTGCCGATTTAATCTTTATCTGTACTCCTATACATTTAATTGTGCCAACTTTGGAAAAATTAACTCCCTATTTAAAAACCGAAGCCATTGTCACCGATGTGGGATCAGTTAAAGGGGCAATTGTGGACAATTGTAGTCAATTATGGCCGAATTTTGTCGGTAGTCATCCCATGGCTGGGAAAACAGAACAGGGAATTAATGCTGCACAATCGGGTTTATTTGTCAATACCCCATATCTGATTACTCCCCTTGAATCTACTCCTAACTGTGCCGTGGAAATCTTAACCGAAATAGTACGAAAATTAGGCTGTAAAATTTATTATTCCTCCCCCGAAGAACACGATCGAGCCGTGGCATGGATTTCCCATCTGCCAGTAATGATTAGTACCAGTTTAATCCAAGCTTGTGGGAAAGAACAAGATCCGAATATTCGCCAATTAGCGGAAAATTTAGCTAGTTCTGGTTTTCGCGATACCAGTCGCGTCGGTGCTGGCAATCCCGAATTAGGTTTAATGATGGCTAAATACAATCGTCAAGCTTTATTGATATCCTTGAAAAATTATCGTCAAAATCTTGATCAAATTATTGACTATATTGCAGGAGAAAAATGGCAGGAACTAGAAGAAATTCTCATATCGAGTCATCAATATCGAGCCAATTTTCTTCAATCAAAATAACATTTTTTCTAACAATTATACCCCAGCACTGTATTATAGATTTATCCTCAGTAAATCAATGAAATAATATGAACACCTTTTTTGACTTTGAAGCCGAATTTGTTGACTCCTTACGTTGCATACCGATGGCCGTGAGAATGAAACTAGATACCTGTGGAGTTAAATTAAAATTATCCCATTGGATGCAGTTGAGTCAACCAGAAAGAATGGTGTTAGTTAATATGGCTTGTACGACGGCAGCAGAAGCTGCAATTTATCGAGATTTTCTACAAAAATTAATCACGGAAAAAACTGGCAATCCCGCAGGAGAACTAGCAATAGATCCCCATCCTCCTTGGCTAGATGATAGCCAGATTCCTGATACAGTCCGAGAAAAAGCTAGAGAATTCCAGATTGAAATTAGTTTAGAACAATGGCAAAAATTGCAACCATTCCAACGTTTTGCCCTGATTAAACTCAGTCGTCCCAGTCACGAAAATCTCAACTTTTATCCAGCCCTCAAAGAGTTACATATAGTCGATGTCTAACTCAAGAACCTATGCCAGATTAATTAAGTCCCTTCCTATCTTACTATCATGACAAGCAAAAAGGCGATCGAGTCGATAAATTAGTATTTTAGACCAGATCGATCTCGATTATACCGTTTCCATCCAGTCAAAAACTTGATTCAATTGCGACAAATCAATTAAACCGTACTGCCATAAAACCATCGGCAAAGAACCCACCGATGCTTCACAGAGACGCACAGCCATATCGAGGGAACGGGGGGAAATTGCTAATTTTTCCAAGAGGAAAGTGCGGAGTTGTTTTTGTTGATGAGCTTCCATGATTAAAGATCATTTATAATGACAATCTGATTATTGAATAACTTATCCTCTATTAAAAAGAGATGCTTCCCTCACGGGGATCACCCAATTGGGTGATTTTGTCCAGCAATCACAATAATTTAAGAATTTATCCATAATATGTCCTACTATCCCGAAATTGCTAGTGGGGATATCAACACTTTATTTACTTAGAAAAACGATAAAGGGGAACTTTTGGGATAAGCTATTGATAACCTAGTTTTTGCTCGAGTAGGAGAGAATTGCCCCCAATGAGTCATGCTCCTCAAGTTTCCGTGATTATTCCTTGCTATAATCAAGGTCGCTATCTTGATCATGTGATCGCATCTGTTTTAGTGCAAACATACCAAAATCTTGAAATCCTTGTCATTGATGATGGATCCACAGAACCAGAAACCATCGAGGTTTTACAAAATTATCAACAGCCAAAAACTAGGATCATCCGCACAGAAAATCAAGGGGTTGCCGCAGCCAGAAATCTAGGAATTGCCCAAGCGCAAGGAACTTATATTCTTCCTCTCGATGCCGATGATAAAATTGCCGATTCCTATCTAGAAAAAGCGGTTACTTTGCTAGAAAGTAATCAGCAATTAGGTATAGTTTATTGCGAAGCGGAGTATTTTGGGGATAGACAAGGAACTTGGCCGCTGCCTGAGTATAAATTTCCCGATATATTAGTAGATAATATGATATTTTGCTCCGGTTTGTTTCGGAAATCCGATTGGGAAACTGTGGGGGGATATAATAGCAATTTAATTTATGGTTGGGAAGATCACGATTTCTGGCTATCGCTGATCGAATTAGGTCGAGAAGTCTATCGTATCCCAGAAGTGTTATTTTTCTATCGACAAAAAGCTGATTCTATGAGTCGCTCAATGACCGCAGAACACTATATCTATTCCTACACCCAACTTTTTTATAATCATCCCCAACTTTACTCCCAAAATATCCAAGCCATTTTTGCTGCTTTAGTCACCTTAAAAGTTGATATATTCGCTCAGTTGGAACAGGCTAGAGAACGAATTAAACAATTAGAAATTCATGAACAAGAATTGCAACAAGACTTGCAAAAAACCCAATTAGATTATCGAGAAAGAGACGAGGAATTACAAAAAGCTGAGAGTAAAATAGCCGCCATGGAAAAAAGTAAATTCTGGCAAATGAGAAGGGCTTGGATTAAAATGCAAAAATTGCTAGGTTTGCTGGAAAAAGACCCGATTTACTCCTAAAAGTCAGGTAAAAATGGCCATGGATCAAGACGGGGGTGGGTTGCCCTTCCCTAACCCACCCGACTTTGTTAATCGACGGCAATTAAGGAACGATTGCGAAGATAAGCCAAATCTTTTAATAACTGTCCGCTATCACCACCGTTATTAAGATTAATCCCCAAAGCCGCTAAATCCGCATCTACCATTAATTTTACCAGTCCCTCGAACGTCACCGACGGCTGCCAACCTAATTTCTCTCTGGCTTTTGTAGAATCTCCTATCAATAAATCCACTTCCGCTGGACGCAAATAACGTTGATCAAACTCCACATAATCCTGCCAATTTAAATTAACGTATTGGAAAGAAATATCGAGAAACTCCCGGATA
>NZ_JADBUZ010000241.1:0-17920 GCF_020245305.1 Microcystis sp. M20BS1
ATCCACTTGGGTGAAGTCGCTCAGGGTTCCACCGCTGACGTTCACATCACTGTTGTCAAAACCGGCGACATCTTCGCTGAATTCAAAGCTGACTAGAGAACTGTTAGTTCCGTCGTTCAAGGAAGCATTAACGATATCGACCGTCACTGTGGGTGGGGTATTGTCGTAGGGAACGAAAACAAATTGCCCATCTACCACCTTGATACCACCAGTGCCATTGACGCTTGTGGCTCTGACACCAAGGGTGACAACACCCTGAGCCAATAACGATTCAATCTCTACCCCTTGATCCTTGCTGTAGCTGTAAGTGTAGGTATTACCCGCAGTCAGAAGATTGCTGCCATTATGCTCCGTTCCCGTTAACCCCGTATCGGAAATCTTGTCGTATCCATCCCAGACGATACCAGTCCCATTCATATTGAGACTGTTATCCTTCGATAACAATCTGATAGTCCCATCCGCGTTGCTATCGCCATTCGACCACCAGAATGCGTTGAGGTCCATTGACCCCTTCTTCATATCAACAGTCCATTGATTTGTGACTGTGTTGTAAGAAGCGGTGAACCAGAGAGCCTGGGTGGTGTCGCCGTATTCCCAGGTGTAAGTGCCTTCCTGCAATGTCATAATAAAAATTCCCAATCAACAATTCTATACATACGGCAGATTCAGGCTCAGTCTGGTACATCTTCTAAGTGGAAACGCTTATCCAATAAAGAGTTATCGGTGCCACACGGATAGAGGAACCGCCGTATCTAAATGATAACAGATTATGTAGCGTATGTAACCATTTAGGGGGGGCAAGCAGCCAGTGGCATTGATTCTATGGAAGGACTCTCCTGGGGTAGCACAGAGGGATAATTAGGGTTTGCGGCAAAAAGCTTTTCCTGGGGGCAGGGTGTGGGGTGTGGGGTGTGGGGTTTTATCGATTTTCAGGTGGTCAACTACCTAATTTTCAGGGAAAAAGTACCTGAATTTTCCCCCCGATCCCCGCAATGGCTGGCACTTTTTGAGGGGAAAAAAGTCCAAAAGTCTTATCCAACAAAGTTTTTAGATTTATTCAGCAGACCCTAATTACTACTCCTCCCAGAGGCGCGAAGGGTTCCTCGGTTATAAATTCCAAAACATTGCGGTTCTGAGAACGCAGGCTCGTCACTACCATCAGCATCTCCGCCCTGAAAGGGTGACAACGAGGTTAAAGTCTAGGCTGGGTGTAGGCTGTGGGGAGTTTTTTGCTGTGAACAGTAAACAGTAATCAGTAATCAGTGCAAAGACAGTAGGAAACTTCTATTTAATACTGCACACTTAAAACTCAAATCTGATAACTGATAACTGATAACTGATAACTGCTATAAACCCCCCCAAACTAATCGGGCTGCCCAAAAGGGAATTAACAAAAATAAAGCAATAAAATCAGCCCATCTTAACTGTAATTGGTGCCAGCGCACTTGATGCTGATTGGGACTGGTAAAACCGCGAACCTCCATAGCGATCGCTATTTGTTCGGCGCGTAAAAGCAAATTATCTAGTAATTTTTCCACTACTGTTAACCAGACGTTTAAACTTCTTTTAATCCCTAATTTTTGCCAATCGATCGCCCTAGTTCGCACTGCCCTAGCCAGATTTTGCACTTCTTCTAAAACCAGAGGAATAAAGCGTAAAGAGAGGGTCAGAGTCAGAGAAATTTCCGTCACTGGCACATTAAATCGCCGTAAAGGACTCATTAAATTCTCTAAACCTTCGGTAATTTCTTCCGGGGCTGTCGTCAATAAAAAGAGATTAGTGCTATAAATCAAAGTAAAAATTAGGGTACTAATTCTCACTGCTAATTCCAAAGAACGTCGGGTAACAAATAAACGACCTCTATCCCATAAAACATACTGATAATCACTTGCTGGCGGTAAATTCAGCCCTTCCTCCGGTAAACGCGGCTGAATACTCACCCCTAAACCATCGGGAGTGATAGCAGTAATCAGAAAGACGATAATCGCTAAAAATATCAGCCAGCCCATCTGTTGCCGCCAGACGCGGGGAGGAATAGGAGCCAACAGGGTTAACAACATTAACAATCCCACCAAAGCTAAACGCCACCAAGGATTAGCCAATAAAGGTGCTGCTAAAAAAGCCATTAACCAGATAAATTTTACCCGCGCATCTAGTTGATGTAGTCGGGTAATCGGTTGATCGAGATAAAGACCGATGGGCAAACTTCGCAATAAATCCATAAATTAGACCTTGGTGGCTCTATTAACCGTTTTTTCCACTTCTCGCGCCGGTTTGCCGCGCCAGATTAAGCGGATCGGGGTTCCTTTAAAGCCTAACTGTTGCCGGAATTGCCCTTCGATGTAACGGCGATAGTTATCATTAAAGCGCTGGGGATCGTTAACGAAAAGGGCGATCGTGGGGGGTTGACTCGATACTTGCGTGCCATAGTATAGTTTCCCCTGTTTTCCGCCCCTGGTGGTGGGGGGATTGTGCCATTTAACCGCATCTTCGATTACATCGTTGATTACCGAGGTACTGACGCGACGACGGTGAGATTCGGCGGCAATATCGACTAATTCGAGGATTTTGGTGACTCTTTGCCCCGTCATGGCGCTGACAAAGATCATTTCTGCCCAATCCATGAAATACAGCCGATCTTGGAGCATTTTGGTGTAAGTATTGATGGTGTAGGTGTCTTTCTCCACCGCATCCCATTTATTGACCACTAGCACCACCGCACGCCCTTCTTCGATGATTCGTCCTGCTAATTTTAAATCCTGTTCGGTGACACCATCTAGCACATCGATGACGAATAACACCACGTCAGACCGGCGAATTGCCTTAAAAGCACGGTTAATACTGAAAAATTCGGCTCCATAGTCCACATTCTTCTTACGGCGAATGCCAGCGGTGTCAATTAACCGATACACCTGTCCTTCTCGTTCAATTAAAGTATCGATCGAGTCTCTGGTAGTTCCCGAAATCGGACTAACGATCGCCCGTTGTTGTCCAGTTAAAGCATTGAGGAGACTGGATTTACCCACGTTAGGACGACCGATAATTGCCACTTTAATCTCTTCATTTTCGGGAATTTCCGCCCCGGGTGGCAAATATTTAATCACCGCATCAAGTAGTTCACCTGTACCAGAGCCGTGAATGGCCGAGATGGGGAAGGGTTCACCGATGGCTAATTCCCAGAATTCCGTCGCTTGCAGGATACCCTGTTCCACCGATTCACATTTATTAACTGCCAAAAGTATCGGCACATTTTGCTGTCGTAACCAAGCGGCAATTTCTCGATCGCCGGCGGTAATTCCTGCCTGGCCATCGACAACAAAAATCGCCACACTTGCCTCTGCTAGGGCGATTAAAGCCTGTTCGCGGATTAAAGGGAGAAATTCGCTGTCATCGTTAAAAACTAGCCCTCCTGTATCGACAATTTGAAAATCTCGATCGCACCAGAAAGCTGGTTGATAGGTGCGATCTCTGGTAATCCCGGGTTGATCAAAAACGATCGCCTGTTGATCTCCAGCGATACGATTGACGAGGGTAGATTTGCCCACATTGGGACGACCGATAATAGCGACGACAGGCAGTTTCATAAAGGGAGGAGGGGACGGAAATTAAAGACCCAATATTCTATCATAGCGATTTGCGATCGACCTTGGTTGATTTGAACGTTGGTTTACACAAAGGTAGTAGTGATGGAGATAGGAGTCGGTCGTCAGGATTCAGGAGACTATTTCTATTTATTCTCCCCATACCCCCCTCTCCTATAGCTTTTAAACGGGATTTAGTATGACAGGTCTAATGACCCAGAAAACAAGGAAGCGCGAGCGATTCATGTTAATTTTTATTAAGAAGCGATCTTTGATGAGAACAGACAACTATGAACTTCGAGATTCCCAGTGCCGTAAAAACTTGGTCACAATTTGGCCATCCCATTCTCATGTGGGTTTTATTAGGATTAACTATCTATGCGCTCTATTCGGGGCTACAATGGCGACGGACGCGGACAGCAGATAAAGACCTAAAAAAAGAATTATTGCCCAAAAATTTTCGCACTAAACACTATCAAATTGGCTCCCTAATCCTGGCTTTAATGGTGTTGGGGACGATCGGGGCTATGGCGGTGACTTATATTAATAACGGTAAATTATTTGTTGGTCCCCATCTGCTGGCCGGTTTAGGGATGGTGGGTTTAATCTCAATCAGTGCCGCTTTAGTACCTTTAATGCAAAAAGGCAACGAATTGGCTAGAATCACCCATATTACCCTTAATGCCGTCATTTTAGGTCTTTTTGGCTGGCAAGCCTTCACAGGAATGGATATAGTCCAGCGTATTCTCAGCAAAATGTGAGAAAACCTGAACAGAGAGGATGCGTCATCAGACGCATCTCACCGAACGCTGGCATCTCGCCAAGGAACTTCGGGGTATCTTCCTGGAAATTCTTGAGAAGTTGCTCTCGCTGCTTCACCAATAATTTGTCAATGATAGACAATCCAAGTTTGAATTAATTCTTGTTGTTCAAACAGGGTTTTTCCCTGTGGAGCATACTTTTCTACACGCTCAATTGCTTCTAAAATATCCCGCAAGCGTTCGGTATCATCTCTCCTAGTGGTATTGCTTCTTTAAGTACCCGCTCTCTGATTCTATCTTTAAGTCCCTGTTCGGTAACAATATCAACTTTGCAGCCTAACAAAGCTTCCAGTTCTCGAATTAAGGGCAAAGGAAACCAGGAACTCCGACGTTCGCTACAATAATCAATTAATAAATCAATATCGCTTTTTTCGTCAGCTTCTCCCCGTGCGACAGAACCAAAGATTCGCACGTTATTCGCGCCGTGTTTAGCAGCAATAGCAATGATTTTTTCTCGTTTGTTTTTGAGTAATTCCTCAATTTTCATGATCTAAGTAGGTAGGCGTTAAAAGTTGTCAGATGCCCCCCTTATCAAGGGGGGATTAAGGGGGGATCGGCACCCCCCTTATCAAGGGGGGATTAAGGGGGGATCCCCACCCCCCTTATCAAGGGGGGATTAAGGGGGGATCGAACCTAAAATCGATTTTTAATTTAATTATAACCAGCTACTTAGGGTTTGCGGCAAAAAGTTTTTACTGGAGGCAGAATGTAGAATAAAATTTCCCGGAAGCAATCTTTTTAATCTCTCATCGCTTCTATTATTTTCATGGTTTCGACGCTGACAGTACAGACTCTTTGCAGTAAGTCAATTACTGTTTCTTTATAATCGGCAAAGCGATAATTATTAAATCTTTCGGCGATGGTTTGATCTTTGGGTTTCTTTTCCTTATATTGATCTAATATCCATTCTAGGGCCGAACGATTACCGAGTTTATATTCCCAAGCAATTTTAGGAATATCTTGTAGGAAAGTGACATCATCAAGGTTGATAGAATTTTTTTCTCGGTCAGCTTTTAGTTTAGTTTTGGGTTTGAGGTTATTATTAGTATCAATGCGGGTTAGTGGGTAGGGTGCGACGGTTTCATAGTTGATATGTAATTCCATTAGTTTGCTTCCCCATTCTACCCATTGAGAGAAGTTATCATAAAAGGGAAGCCGGGGAAATTCTCGCTTAAGATTTAATTCGTATTTACTGCGATATTCTGGGTAGTGGAGGACTGCATAAGTGTAGTGGAAGATATCGAGTTTGGTGATGGTTTTATCGTTGTAATGTTTTTGGAATTGCTGCAATCCCCAATCGGTGATATTATCGATACGGTTTCCTTCTTTGTCGTAGCGGTAGAGGGGGAGACATTGAGTTTTTTCAAGTGTATCTAAACCAATTAATAAATCACAGGAAAGACAATGAAAAGGCTTATTTGAACTAATACCAGAAAAAGCTATTATCTTATTAAATGATTTTAGATCTAATGAAAACATCTCATAATGGTTTTCTGTTAATCGATGATTAAATAATTTTTCTGTGTATTGAAATTGCTTAAAATAAGGTCTATATAGAGATGATTGAATTAATTTTTCATCGAAATAAGACTTTATTCGAGATTTCCAGAAATTCTCTAAAGAAGAACTCCACTTTATTGAAAAGTCTTGTAATTGATTTTCAACAGAGTAATTGTATTTTTCAATAAAAAAACTAATCTTATTTATTAAACTCTCTTTCAGATAATCATATACCCACTCATCTCTTGTTGTTTCTACTCCTCTTGAAAACAACTTAAACACAGCTTTCTCAGACTTGCCACTTTTTACCTCCTTATCAATCAAGGGTAGCAGTTGATCAAAATCATTATCTGATTGTTCAATCCAGTTATGCTTTTTATCTGGGATGATATGCTCGAAGCAAACATTACTAAATTTATTACTCTGTAAATAAGACAATTTAACTTCTCGCAACTCATGAACATGAAAAGGATTAGCATAGAAAGTTTTATTT
Source organism: Microcystis sp. M20BS1 (assembly GCF_020245305.1). Taxonomy (NCBI): domain Bacteria; kingdom Bacillati; phylum Cyanobacteriota; class Cyanophyceae; order Chroococcales; family Microcystaceae; genus Microcystis; species Microcystis sp. M20BS1. The sequence continues at coordinate 6,396 of NZ_JADBUZ010000241.1, forward strand.
CCAGTTGCTTGACTGTCTTTAACTAAAAACAGGATAGCAATACCAGTCATTGCAGCAGTACCAAAAATTGTATGTTTTTCACAGATAAAAATCCCATCTTTCCCTGATATTTTCCTGACATTACCACCTAAATCTATAAAATAAGCGCAAGTAAATTCTTCTTCAATACATTTTCTAAACCCATCAAAAGAACGAGCATCTAAAAAGGAAGAATTACAGATAAACGCTATTATACCATTTTTATTTAATCGATCCGAAGCCCAACGAATAAAACGAGTGTACATATCATAGACGACAATTTGATTCTGTGCCGTACCTTCTTTGATATAAGTATCTTTAATTCTTTTGTCTATTGCTGGGTATTTACGATTTGCATTATTGTCATTAGCATTTTGCTGCTTGGCATTATAAGGAGGATTACCAATAATTACAGAAATATTGCGGTCATTTTGATTTTGAATCCGTTGGGTATTCTCCACCGACATGGCAAACAAATCCATCTGCTTGAGATGAAAAGCAGCATGGTCCAGGGTATCGACAAAACAGATATGCTCAAACTCTTCATACTCACCCATCTTCTGCTTGTAGGTGAACTCAATATTCAAATTAGCAATATAATAAGGCAGAATTGCCACCTCATTACAGTGCATCTCATGCTTATATTTGTACCGTAACTTATCCTTTGGTAAATACTCAATTAACTCCGTCACAAAAGTTCCTGTCCCCGTCGCCGGATCTAAAATTTCTACTCCTGGATCCGCCAACAACTTACCAAAATGCTTGTGGACTAAATAATCGACACTTTCAATCATAAAACGGACAATTTCATTGGGTGTATAGACAATTCCCAACCGGTCCGCCGCTTTCGGATTGTATGCTTTATAAAAATTCTCATAAATCGCCTTGAGAAACTTCTGCTTCTCGTGGTGGTTATAAATATTCGCCGCTGTCCGCCGAATTACCGCATAATAACGTTCAATAGTCCCTAAAGTATTGCGCTTAGTATTACCAGTAAAGAAAGTTTCAATCACTCCCTGTAATTCCCTAGCGATATTATTTTCCCGGTGAAACTGAGACTCATTAAAAATATTGATAAAAATATCCTCTGTCAGGATGTGCTGAATAATCATCTCTCGCACATCTTCCAGACTAATTTCTGGATTGATTGACTTGCGACAAATCTCTAAAAATTTGTCCCGCGCTGTCACAAAATTCCGATTCGTCTCCGATTGCAACGCAATTAAACCCCGCAACGCTTCCAAAATTGTTGGTAAATCTTCCTTAAAACTATCAATCGCCTCTCGAAAATCGTTAACTTCTGGACGTACATAATTAATAAAAGCATTAATAATCCCATCCAAAGCCTCATCATCGCGCATCGAGACGCGCAGTCTTTCCTCTCCTCCTTGAATTAAAACCGCCGTCTGGGAATCTTCAAATAAAATATTGTCATTAGGGTAGCCTTTCGCTAACTTTTTCTCAATTTCTTCGTCTAAATTATCGTATTGATCCTTACTTTCCCAATATCCCCAATCTAACCGTAAAGCATCCTTTACCGTCCCGTCAGGATAGACAACTTTTCCCGACTTAGTGCGATAATCCAACTCCGGAATTAACAAAAAATCCCGCGCCTTGCAATAGTCATTTAACAAATTCTGAAAAGCGACTCTAATCGAAGTTTCCTTGCGACTTCCGCCATATTGGACAATCTTTTCAACTTCCGTCTGATACTGGCTGATTAATAATCTAGACATTGGCTTAGAGGAGGTAAATAAGTAGTTATAATCAAATAGAAGATAGATTTTGGACTCTGATCCCCCCTGCCCCCCTTGATAAGGGGGGTGCCGATAGGCGGGGGGATCTACCCTTGATTGTCTTTAATCGGGATGACAGGATTCGAACCTGCGGCCCCTTCGTCCCGAACGAAGTGCGCTACCAAGCTGCGCTACATCCCGAAAGTTTTTAGCTAAATCATCATAGCATATTCGGCCTTGATTGGGTCGAGACTTGCTAGGATATTAGGGATATAGGCAAAAATTATCGGAGTAGTTCAGGCGTGACGGTCAAACCAGAGTGGTTACGGGTAAAAGCACCGCAATGGCAACGAGTCGGCAGTGTTAAGGAGGTTTTACGCGATTTAGGCTTAAATACCGTTTGTGAGGAGGCTTCCTGTCCTAATATCGGCGAATGTTTCCACGCGGGGACGGCTACCTTTTTAATTATGGGTCCTGCTTGCACTCGCGCCTGTCCTTACTGTGATATAGATTTTGAGAAAAAACCGCAACCTTTAGACTCCACGGAACCCCTGCGACTAGCGGCAGCCGTGCAACGTCTTGATCTTAATCATGTAGTGATCACTTCTGTCAATCGCGATGATTTGGCTGATGGTGGCGCTAGTCAATTTGTCCGTTGTATCGAGGAAATTCGCCGCATTTCTCCAAAAACCACCATCGAAGTGCTGATTCCCGATCTTTGCGGCAATTGGCAGGCTTTAGCTTTAATTCTTGCTGCTAAACCTGAAGTTTTAAACCACAATACCGAAACTGTCCCCCGTCTCTATCGTCGCGTGCGTCCCCAGGGTGATTACCAGCGTTCTCTAGAATTATTGCAGCGCGCTCGCGCCATTGTTCCCGCTACCTACACAAAATCGGGGATTATGGTGGGATTGGGGGAAACCGACGAGGAAGTGCGGCAAGTGATGGGCGATTTAAGGGCCGTCGATTGTGATATTCTCACCATCGGGCAGTATCTGCAACCATCGCCAAAACATCTCGGTGTGCAGGAATTTATTACCCCTGAACAGTTCCAAGCTTGGCGCCAATACGGTGAGTCGCTGGGATTTTTACAAATTGTTGCGAGTCCCTTGACAAGAAGCTCTTATCATGCTGAACAAGTCAGAGCCTTGATGAATTTGTACCCGCGAGAGTCTTGAGATGGGGCAGCAATTGCTGAAAAGCTCGTCCTCGGTGGCTGATTTTTCTTTTTAATTCCGGAGACATTTCCGCAAAGGTTAAAGCGTATTCGGGAACATAAAAAATCGGATCGTAACCAAAACCACCTTTACCCCTAGGACTGGTGAGAATTTCTCCCGTACAGATTCCTGTGGCGCTCAAGGCAATCTCACCATCGGGACGGGCGATCGCAATTACACAGACAAAACGGGCCGATCGATCCTGATTATCTCCTAATTCTCTGACGAGGCGATCAATTCTTTCTCGATCATTTTCACCATAGCGGGCCGAGTAAATCCCCGGGGCATTTCCTAACCCGGTTACTTCCAATCCCGAATCATCGGCGATCGACCATTCTCCCAATGTTAGGGCAATTTGAGCAGCTTTTAAATAGGCATTTTCGGCAAAAGTCGCCCCGGTTTCCTCTATCTCTAAATCATCGGGTTTTAACTGCAATTCTAGGTCGATATCAGTTAAGTATTCCCCTATCTCTGCCAATTTACCCGGATTACTCGTGGCTAGAATTAATTTTTTCATTGGCATTTTATCTCAGTGATCAGTGATCAGTTACCAGATGTGAGGTTTCAGCTTGCTAGACCTCCAGCTAAGTAGCTGGTTATAATTAAATTAAAAATGGATTTTAGGTTCGATCCCCCCTGCCCCCCTTGATAAGGGGGGTGCCGATAGGCGGGGGGATCTCCCCTTGATAAGGGGGGTGCCGATCCCCCCTTAATAAGGGGAAAGTTTTTAATACCTACCTACTTAATATTATCTCAAGACTAAAAGTCTTTCTGGTTGATTAACCCGTCTTTTTTCAGTGAATTGCAGATATCTACTGATAACTGATTACTGTTTACTGATAACTGATAGTCCCGCTAACATTTGAGCGTAGGGAGTTTCGTGGAGGTGGGACTTATTGACAGCACCAAAAAGGGTTAATTTGTCGATAATTACCGATTTCATTGCGGAAATTGCCTCTCCTGCGATCTCTAATAAATCCTTATCCTCTGGCCTACAAATTTCCCGTTTTAGGGACTGCATATAAGCTTGACGCACTTCCGTATTAACATTAAATTTGCAGACTCCTAACTGGATCGATCGCCCGATCATTTCTGGGGGTAAACCAGAAGCACCGTGTAAAACTAGGGGAATAGAAAGAAGTTGTCGAATCTGGGCCAGGCGATCGAAATCGAGACGGGGCGGACTTTTGTACTCGCCATGGACATTACCGATAGTTACGGCCAGAGAATCCACTCCCGTCGCCTGCACAAATTGCACTGCTTGCTCCGGATCTGTCATTTTAGCCTCTTTTTCGGCAATAGTTAACCCGTCCTCAGTGCCGCTAATTCGGCCAATTTCTGCCTCCACCACGGCCCCGTATTCGTGAGCGAGACGAGTCATTTCTTTGGTAAAAGCGAGATTATCTTGGTAGGGAAGATGAGAGCCATCGGCCATAATTGAGGTCATCCCCGCTTCTAGGGCCTCGTAGATGTTGCTGGCTTTAGTGCTATGGTCAAGATGGACTGAGATAGGAACCTTGGCCGAGCGAGCGGCCTCTAAACAGAGAGCGACGAGGGTAGAACTGCCATAACGCAAAGCACTGGGGTGAATTTGCAACATAGCGGGACTACGGCAATCCTCGGCGGCACTAATCACCGCTTTGACCCCTTCTAGGTTATAAACATTAAAAGCTCCGATCGCATAGATATTTTTGCGAGCGGTTTCGAGGAGTTCCTGAGTAGAAGCGAGCATAATATGGAAAATAACCAAAGACCACGACTACGGACTATAGTAATCATAGCAATTATCGTCGATTGGATTGACCCAAGGAAACTAAAGTAGGTTGGATTGACCTAAGGAAACCCAACCATAGACCCAAGGAAACCCAACAAAAAGATTCAGACAGATTTAGATGTTGGCTGTTGGGTTTCGCTTTTCCTGAGAATTTAGAGGTTTTCTTTAACATATTTATTCGCTCAACCCAACCTAGAAAACTACGGGCGCTCACTACTTAATTTAATCACTTGTTGCTCAGGAAATTTAAGGGTAAGTTCCCATTCTCCCCCTAATTCCCTCATCATACGGGTTAAATTTTCTAGGGTAAGATGTTGTTTTAAATCATCCGATTTTGCTGAGAAACAGGGCTGTTCACTTTCGCTTTCCGTGATTTCTTCTGAAGCAAGTCCTAGACGTTGAAGAAGTTCATCAATGATTTGCATTTCTTGTAAAAGCTCTTGGGTTTTAGCTTCAATTTTTGCCCTTCTTTCAGAGGGCAGTTTATCCATTTCTTCATCAAAGGTAATCATAGATTTTGCTCCGTTAAGGTTTTTAAATAGGCTTCAAATCTTTTTTCGGCGATGGGAATGTTTTTTTCATACCATCTTTTATCGCCAGTTTTATTTCCTCCTACTAGCTAAAGTAGGTTGGGTTGAGGCACGAAACCCAACAATACACCCAAGGAAACCCAACAAAAAGATTCAGACGGATTTAGGGGTTGGGTGTTGGGTTTCGCTTTCCCTGAGAATTGAGAGGTTTTCTTTAACATATTTATTCGCTCAACCCAACCTACGAACTACTACGAACTACTACAGTTGCGAGAACAGTTTTCGAGCATCGGCGATGATTTGATCACCCCAGAGATTTTTTTGCAGGGTTTCAACCTGAGCAAATTCAGGGTCGATTTTAAGCGCACTTTTAGCAAGTTTGATCGCTTTCTCCGTATTGCCTTGACGGTAGAGAGTAATAGCGAGAGCCAGTTGATTTTCGGCAGATTGGGGGTTAATTTCCAGACTTTTTTGAAATTGGCTACTGGCCAAATTTAGATCGCCTTGTTCGTAATGAATTAAGCCAATATTGGTAATCGCAATCAGATCTTTTTCGTCCAGTTCGAGAACTTTTTGATAGTCTTGGAGAGCTTCGGGATAGCGTTTTTGTCTTTTGTAAATTTCTCCCCGTAAATTATAAGAGTCCTTGAGCTTGGGATCGAGAATGATCGCCTGATTAAAATCCGCTAGAGCTAAATCCCATTTTTGAGTTTGATAGTAAAGGGTTCCTCGCGTAAAGTAAAACGAAGCATCGTCTGACTTAATCTCAATTGCCTGATTAAAATCCGCTAGAGCTAAATCCCATTTTTGAGTTTGATAGTAAAGCATTCCTCGCGTAAAGTAAAACGAAGCATCGTCTGACTTAAGCTCGATCGCCCGATTAAAATCCGCTAGAGCTAAATCCCATTTTTGCCATTCTAGGTACTTGAGGCCGCGTGCGACGTAGGCATTGGGAAATTGCTTGATCTCGATAACTTTCGTGATATCTGCAATCGCTAAATCCCATTTCTTTTGTTGATCATAAATAATATAACGTTGTAAATAAGCCGACCAGTATTTCGGATCGAGTTCGATCGCCCGACTGTAATCAGCTAAGGCGATATCCGATTTTTGCTGTTGTCGGTAAATTTCCCCACGGTTGTAATACAGTTCTGCATCGTTACTATTAAGCTTGATCGCCTTGTTATAATCGGCGAGGGCGAGATCGAATTGATTTTGATGGCGATAAGTATCTCCCCGATAGCGATAGGCTAACTCTACATAAGGATTAATTCGGATCGCTTGACTTAAATCGGTGAGGGCCAGATCCCATTCTTTTCGATCCCAGTATAAAATTGCTCTAGATGCGTAAGCGAATTCGGGGTATGGCGAGAGTTCGATCGCCTTGTTAAAATCAGCGAGGGCGAGCTCCCACTTTTGTTGTTGAAAATAAAAATTTCCTCGATTGCCATAACTACTAAAATAACCGAGTTCGATCGCCTTGTTCAAATCGGCGAGAGCGAGATGCCACTTTTTCTGGTGACTGTAAAGAGTTCCCCGCAACTCGTAACCCGCGCCAGAATTCGGATCGAGTTCGAGCGCTTTATTAAAATCCGCTAGGGCTAGGTCCCATTCTTGCCGCTCCGTATAGAATTGCCCGCGACTCTCATAACCGAAGCCGGAATTCGGATCGAGTTCGAGCGCTTTATTAAAATCCGCTAGGGCTAAATCCCATTTTTGCCAGTTGTCGTAAGCGAAACCGCGCATTAAATAGGCGACAACGGAATAGGGATTGATTTCGATCGCTTTTGTGAGATCGGCGATCGCTAACTCCTCTTCACTTTGAAAAATATAAAAAATACCTCTCATTTCATAAGAGCTAGGATTGTTAGGATCGATGGTAATTGCTTTGTTAAAATCCGCTAGGGCTAAATCCCATTGTTTTCGAGCCATGTAAAAACGTCCCCGGTCTCGGTAGGCTGGCGCGAAATTAGCATCGATCTCGATGGCTCGGTTATAATCAGCCAGGGCTAAATCCCATTCTTTCCGCTCTTCGTACACATCGGCGCGAGCTATATAAGCCCTAGGGTTATTCGGATTCAACACCAGAGCTTGATTATAATCAGCTAAAGCGAGATCCCATTTTTTTAGACCTCTGTATATATTCCCGCGATTGCTATACCAACCGGAGCGAGGAGCGATTTCTATGGCGCGGTTAATCGCTGTTAAGGCTCGATCGTAACGTTTTACGTTTTGTAGTGCCGACGATAGACTATTGTAATAGTTGGGATTCTGGGGAGAGATTTTGATCGCTTGTTCAAAACTATCGATCGCTTTTTCGGATTGATTCATCTGCTCATAAAATACACCCTGATAATTTAAAATTCCCCCATGAAATTCCGAACCTTTCTCGCGAGCGGGTAGAGTGGCGAGGGCTTGATCGAGGGCTTCGATCGCTTCCCGAGCTTTGTATTTGCGCCCGTAAACCCTTGCCTTACCGTACCAAGCTAAATAGGTGTATTCGGGATCGTTTAATTGTATCGCCCGATCGAAGGCTTGCAGGGAGCGATCGTCTTTTTTCAAGCGCCAGAGTTGATTTCCCCGCTCGATCCAGATGTCTGCGGAGGCGTTGGTTTCCGGTACTTCTACACTGACAAGAGTGCGATCGATCTCCTGCTGTTGTTGTGCTGTTAACTGGGGTTGAGCGGTAACGAAAGAAGATAATTTAACTCGAAATCTTTCCTGTAAACCGATAAAACTATTAATGGGAATCCCTAAGCTAAAACCTAGCTGAATTTTACCCTTAACCCCCTCGGAGCGCCCGTGAATACCGATCACCTGTCCTGCAGCGTTTAAGACTGGACCGCCGCTCATACCGCCGAAGGTAATACTGGTATAGACCATATCGTAACCGCCGCTCAGGGAACTAACCCTGATCGATGCCCCACTTTGGGTAATCGTAAAATCACTCTGTCGCGTGGCGAGAAGTCCTTCCTCCTGACTTTTCACCGCACCGCCGCTAAAGAGCCATCCCGCTCGTTTATCGCCGATTTTGGGAAATCCCGCTACAAAAACGGGACTCTCCCGATTGGGGCTATAGTTGGCGATTTCTGCGACCGGATAATTCTCGTTACTCTCGAAGGTAAAAATGGCCAGATCGACCCCTTCCTGTCGAATAATGGTTTTTCGGTCGAGGGGAAGGGTTTTGCCGTCGCTGGTGGTGAGGGTATAGGTGTAATCGGCACAGGTTTTCTCCTCGGAGATTTTCTCACAGAGGACATGATCCGCAGTCAGGACAGTGTAGGTTTTTCCTTCGCGGGCGATAATTGCGCCGCTACCGTTGGCCTGACTGCTACTATCGATCCGGACGGTGAAACCCTTCGCTTTTGTTTCTAATTGGGCGATATAGCCAGTATAGGTGGGGTTTTCGATGCCCGGTGAGCTTTTCGGTAAGGGTAATTGGTACGCGCTGAGGATTTCGGGCCGGATGTAGGTTAATAGGGTATGAAGGGAAATGCCCCAGTTAACCGCTCTCATCTGTTGGATTTCTGCGTCTGTGGGTTTTGTACCGTCCTCGTAGATGTAGTTAGAGAGAATCGGATGGGCCGATCGCCCGTTAATACCGATTAACTCATCCTCGAAAAAGATACCACCGCCACTCATTCCCTGCACGATATCGCCACTATAACCGACGCTGTAGCCCTCCCGGAGGGGTCGATCGCTCGTCTGTTCAATTTTCCCGTTATCGGTGGTGTACTGCCCCGTTTCTGCGGAATAACCGGTTACGGTGATATCTAGTCCCGCTTCTAGGGGAATGGCGCTAATTTTAGCGATCGGATAATTCCTAGTATCGCTAAACTCCACTAGGGCCAGATCCTTATCTTTTAAAAGGGAATTCGGCACGATCGAGGCTGTGCGGGTTTGGCCGTCGTGGGTTTGGATCTGTAGGGTGGTCGCGCCGCGGGTAACGTGAGCGTTGGTCAAAACGAGGTATATACTGCCTTTTTTCCCGATAATGATTCCCGATCCCCGATTTATCTCGCTAGTAATCTTAACAGTGACTTGACGGATCGATCGCTCGATCTGCGCGTTTGGGCTGTCTTCCGCCACGATCGCCGGAGCAGAGAAAGGGGATAGCGCTTTAACCGGTACGACGGGCAGAAGTAGGAGGCTTAGGAGTAGGGGAAAGGGTTTCAACATGGTTATTATGGGGAAATTCGGGGTAAAACAGCGAAAATTCTAGCGGGTGGGAACGCAATTATTTTGCGGGCCAGCCGATCTTGTACCACAGGGCGCGTCGCGATCGGCGAGTGGAGCTTTGGCGAAAAACTCCGTCATCGAGATATAGGTTTTATCTCCGGAATTCTGGAGGAGCATATCCGAGCTTTTCCCCTCTAGGATGTCCATGAGTTGTTGCAAGACTAAATCTGGATTATCGTGGGGTTTAAGGGTAAAAAGTTGGCTATTGCCGTCGCAGGGATCGCCGGATCGTGAAACGCTGCAGATGATCGGGTATCCCTTCGCCCGGCCGGTGGTGAGATAGTTAAAACGCCCTTGATTATAGGCTTCCTGGAATTTTTTCGTGACTTCCTCGCAACGAACTGGGGAACGTTTGGAGAAATATTCCGATTTCCAGCCGATAATCCGCACATTGCCGCTCCTTTGGGGAATCCAAGCCAGGGTAGCGGGGATTTTTCCTCCCGATGCGCGATCGAACACCTCTTTACAGAAGAAGGTGACGCGATTCGGGGTGGTCGATTGGCTGAAACCGGGGGCGATACCACCGAGGAGGACAGTGGCGAGGAGGCCGACGCAAGCGAGACGGTGGGAAATATGTCTAGAGTTCATAGGGATAGTTCCTCAGAAAATAGGGATTAGAATCGTGATTAGGGTCAAAATGGGATTATTTAAGGGTTAGCGGCGGCGTTGAGGGTGTAGCGACCCGATTCACCCCCTTCGCGAGAGGTAGCCACTAGGATATAAACTCCATCGGCGGGTAATTCGGTTACAAGTCGAGCGTTAAAATCCCCGGGGGCGCGATCGACGCGCTGGTCACTACGGGCGACCTGTGGGTATTTTGTCCCCTCGGAAGATTGGAGAACGCGATAGAGGACAAGATAGGGAGCGATCTCGTTGCTGTTCATATCCAGAACGATTTTCTGTCCGGCACGACCCTCGAACCCGTAATATTGCTCGTTTTGGTCTTTGGTCAAGTTGCCTTGAACGGTCTGACCGTTAAGAGGGAGGGCGAGTAACTGTATCCGATCGTCCTGTCCTAATGTTGAGACGGTGGAGACATCACCTGTTTTAACTGCGGTGAGGAAAGCTTGCAGGCGATCGAGGGAAACGGCGAAATTAATCCCGCTCTGGGTAAGGCCGATCGGGTTTCCCGCACCGTCGTAAACGTAACTCCCGATATCGCCTGCGACGTTAACCCCGACCACTTCCCCCCGTGAATTCAAAAGCGGCCCGCCGGAATTGCCTTTGTTGATATTAGCGTTGTGTTGCACAATGCCTTTTTCGGGGTCGAGACGGCTGATAATGCCCTGGGTGAGGGTGTTTTGATAGTCCTCGTTTAAGGGTGTGCCGATGGCGAAAACGCTTTCGCCGACTTTGGCGGAGTTCGCACGGGCGAGGGGAAGATAGGGCAGGTTTTGGCGGTTATAAATCCGCAGGACGGCTAAATCCACGCCATTTTTAGCGAAGCCGATCACGTCTGCCGAGGCCTGCTGTCCGTTGGAAAATTTCACTGTCACCACCCGGGGGCCATCCGCAACAACGTGGGCGTTGGTAATGATGATACCGTCGGGACTGACGAGAAAGCCGCTACCGTGGCCGCTACCATTTTTGACGGTGACGACGGCGGGGCTGGCTTTCTGATAGACTCTAGAAGCGGTCTGCTCCTGTGCGAGGATGGGTGGAATGTTTTCCATCAGGAAGCCTCCTGGTTGAACGAGTAGGCCAGTGGTGGCCAGTAGCACCGATAGGGTGAAAGTAATTGGTTTCATCGGGTTGGCTCCTCTTTAGTCGAGGGATACTTGCAAGGATGTTATCGTTGGTTTTTTCCCAATTATGCGATTAAGTTTTAAGTCCTCAGGTTGCTTTTTTCACAAAAGTTTAGAGGGGGAGAGCGATCGCTCTTGGGCAATTCGTAGTATTCCTGTTCTACTAAAAGAACGGGAGGATCGGGCTGATGCTTTACTAGAATTAAGTTTAGGGGGCGATTTACAAACCGCTCAGGTTGCTACCGCTTGCCGTAGTGCGATCCGCA
>NZ_JADBUZ010000242.1:0-9566 GCF_020245305.1 Microcystis sp. M20BS1
ACGAAAAGGCACTCCCGCGAGGGGGTGCTTTTTTGTTGTTAGAATTATGATAAGCGTTGCTGAATTAGGCGATGATTTGATAATTTTGGATTGATCCTCCTGAAGTCTTCTTTTGGATTGTTAGAACTATCTGTAAACATTAGAGTTCTTGCATAATTAATTTTTGATAGTTTAAAAATGAGAAGAATAGGCATAAAATTGCATAAAATCCCTGAATAGAGCATTTAATTGATTAATGATCATTCTTAATTCTCCTGACTACTGATACTAAATCCAGTTATTAAAAACTGATTATTTATTCCCCTTTGCCTTTTGCCTCTCCTCATAACTAGCCTGTACTCAACGGATTTAGTATGACTACTGGCTCGTGACTCCTCACCTAAGGAAAGATTTTTGATTTTTGCAAGAGATCTAATCTATCGATTTTGATCCCTAAAAGCTGACAGCGGACGGCGGAAATTAATTGCGGTAAAAAGAACAAAAATGATTACAATCGATACAAAATATCAACGACTAGGATTAAATGGCTACTCATATTGTTACTGGTGTCGCGGGTTTTATAGGTTCTAGCTTGGCAGAAAAGCTTTTAGAACAAGGAGATCAGGTGATCGGTATCGATCAATTTAACGATTATTACGACCCCAGTTTAAAGCGCCAAAATGCCCATATTCTAGCAAAATATCCCGAATTTAAGTTAATTGAAGCGGATATACAATCCCTCGACTGGAGACAACTGTTGCAAGGAGTAGAAGTATTATTCCATCAGGCAGCCCAAGCAGGAGTCAGAGCAAGCTGGGGTGATGGATTTCGTCAATATACCGAAAGGAATATAAATGCTACTCAAATTATCCTTGAGGCCGCTAAGGAAACCCCTTCTTTACAACGGATGGTTTTTGCTTCCACTTCCTCGGTGTATGGCAATGCGGAAACGATGCCGACTCCGGAAACCCTTTGTCCCCAACCGGTTTCACCCTACGGCATCACCAAATTAGCGGCAGAAAGACTCTGTTGGCTATATCACCAGAATTTTAACGTTCCCGTCACTGCCTTGCGTTATTTCACCGTTTATGGACCGCGGCAACGTCCCGATATGGCTTTCCATAAGTTTTTTCAAGCCGCGATCGCAGGTAAACCGATTGGCATCTACGGTGATGGAAAACAAACCCGCGATTTTACCTTCATTAGCGATGCTGTAGCCGCTAATTTAGCCGCTGCTGTAGTGCCGGAAGCGTTGGGTGAGGTGTTTAATATTGGTGGTGGTAGTCGCGTGGTTTTGCTGGATGTCTTGGATACCATGGAAAAAGTCATCGGTAAACCGATCGAGCGACTGCATCAAGGATTGGCCCGGGGAGATGCCCGTCACACCGCCGCCGATGTCACCAAAGCGCGTACTATTCTAGGTTATAATCCCCAAGTCTCTTTAGCCGAAGGATTAGCCCAAGAATGGCAGTGGATTCAGGGATTATATTGTTAAGTTAATTAGGGTCTGTTGAAAAAGTTTGTTGGTGGGGGCAGGGTGTGGGGTGTAGGGTGTAGGGTTTTACCCATTTTCAGGGGGTCAATTACCTAATTTTCAGGGAAAAAGTGCCTAAATTTCCCCCCCGATCACTCCCATGCCCGGCACTTTTTGATTTCAAAAAGTCTAAAAGTCTTACCCAACAAGGTTTTTAGCTTTATTCAGCAAACCCTACATATATAACCTATCAGGTAAGGGAGGGAGACACTCCTTTTTCCCATTGCCAGATGGAACCTTGGCACGAGACAAGAGAATCGAGTCGCCCCACCCTACCGTTCCTATTTTCGTTTTTTCAGGCTAGAAGCTAACCCTAATCCTCCTAATCCCAACAAGGCAACCACGGAACCTGGTTCAGGGACGCTAGTAGCAGTCCCCTCAAGGCTAAATTGGTAAGGCCCACCCGTAGGATCAGTGCCCCAAGATGCTGATTGATCTGAACTGAAAACGAAACCATCACCAATCGTCCAACCGGGTAGTCCTGTTTGATTGAAAGATTGAGTATAACCCCAATAATACTCCCCTCCACCAGTTGTACCACTGACTAACCAGTAAGTGGTATTAGCGGCTAATGCTTGTGGAGTAGCCAAGGTAAAGGTGTTATTGGTGAGAGTGGTAGTAATGGGAGTAGGGTTAGTAAAATTCGTTATCACAGTGCCAGGTTGTCCACTGTTGTCGCTATAGAGACGAACAAACAAGTCGGTACTGGCGCTGAATTCTTGGAACAAAAGAGTAGCAGAATTAAGGTTATAACTGCTACTGCCAGTGGTAAAGCTTGATCCTTGCCACAAGTCGTCAAAGGTTATACCTCCTGTGTCTGAATTTGATTGACTTAAGTTCTCAACGAGGGTGACAGCATAAGCTTGTTGCCCTAAGCCCAAAGAAAGAAGGAGAGCAAGGCTACCTCCGCCGATTTTTGCCAGAATTTGCTGATTTTTAGTCATTTTTGGAACTCCTAAAGACAAAAAGGGTGAAATTGGCCTTGATTGATGGTCTATCTTCTGAGCATCTGCTCGGAAAATAAACTTTGTGGTAACTTAGCACAGATTCCTCGTTTTTGGGAAAAAGTAGAGTGACCTAACCCCCAAAATCTCTTTCCTTTGCAAGGGAAGGTAGGAAGATGGAAAATTAGTTAACCTTTTGGCGATTGCTAGATGACTAAAAATAAAAGAGTGCTGATTTTAGGGGGAACAGGGGAAGCGGCGGTATTAGCGGCTAAAATTGCGGCAATTCCGGGTATAGATGCCATCGCTTCCTTTGCCGGTCGCACGAGAGAACCGATTACTTTCACAACTCCCTCTCGCCGGGGGGGGTTTGGTGGTGCCACTGGGTTAGCCAATTATCTGCGGCAAGAAGGCATTGATTGTTTAATTGATGCTACCCATCCCTTTGCCGCACAAATTTCCTTTAATGCCGCTCAAGCCGCCTCGGATTGTGGTATTCCTCGATTAATGTTAAGTCGTCCAGCTTGGGAAAAAGTATCTGGAGATAATTGGATTGAAGTAGAAAACAATCAAGCGGCAGCGAATATTTTATCGGGGTTAGCGCCGCGGATATTTCTCACTATTGGTCGGCAAGAACTGGCAAGTTATGCACATTTAAACAATATCTGGTTTTTGATGCGGATGATTGACCCTCCGGAACCAGATGCCATCGTACCGATTGGAAAATTATTATTGGAACGGGGGCCTTTTTCCTTACAGTCAGAGCGCTCTCTTTTACAAGAATATAAAATTGGGGTGATCGTGAGCAAAAATAGCGGCGGTGATGCCACTTACGCCAAAATTATCGCCGCTAGAGAGTTGGGAATAACCGTGGTCATGGTACAACGTCCACCTGTACCTGAAGGAGAAAAAGTGGCGGATGTTCAAAGTGTCCTGGCATGGTTAGAAAAAAGATGGCTCTCTTGATGAGACCTCTTGCAAAAATCAAAAATCTTCCCTTAGGTGAGGAGTAGGGGGCTAGTGTATTAGTATAATAGACTGGAACTTAATATAGCACTTTTCACATCACTAAGGTATCGACAAGTTTTGCCAACAAAGGGTTTAAGCCCCTTGCCTATGGCTCATTCTAATGAAAACTGCTATAGTAAGTAGTCATGCAAAATAAATTTTCTAGTGAAGATAGGCAAAAGGCAAAAGGCAAGAGCTTTATCAAAATGTGTAATTAATTTTGCTTAGGTACTTATAATAGATAATAGTCTAATAGTTTTCTTTTTCCTCCGTCACCAGAGTAATACCCGTCCATTCTCCCTTCTGATCATAAGAACGAATTAGGCGCTGTCTTTGAGTAGGAGAAAGTAACCAACCTACCTCTAAAACAAAAGGATGACCGGCAGTAATTTTCAGAGGTGTATTACAGGAAGCTCCATCGGGCAGCAGTAGAATTTGCATCGGCAGCGGACTATTTTCAAACACCAATCTTTGTCCCTCAATACGAGCGCTAGAAGTGATTTGATGATCACCAAAAGTCAAAGTTTGCGAGAGATAATTATCCCCCTGACGCTCGATCGAGATATGGGTAGAATAGGCAGCAGAATTATAAAAATCCCGTCCCGTTGTCACTGCTTGTCCTCGCCATTGACCCAGTAATTGCTCCACCGTTAACATCGGTCTTTCTGGTGACTGAGAATCAACTAACTTTTCCCGAATTAAAGTCAAGCGATCAAACTCACAGCGTTCATTAAATAACTGTACGATTCTTAATCGTCTTTCTCCAGAGATTAAGCCAAATTCTGCTCCGAATGGTGAGGAAAAACTACTAAAATATAGAGAACCTTGACAAAAAGCTCCCGTCTGGCTAAATAGAATACCCTGATGCAGAGAACTATACTCTAAAATTAAATCTTCCGGCTCTCGATCGCTGTAGAGACGGCGAACCAATTGACGAATCGATTGATTATTATTAATGCCTTGCAAAGATACCAAAGTCGGGGTATCTTCGATCAAGTCGCCTTGGGGAGACAGACGAGTAAAAGAACCTTGCCATTGACCGAGATTTTTTAGTAAACATTCCCACTGGGAGAGCATAATAATTGAGGTAATTGGGGGAAATAGGAAAAAATACATGGGAACAATTCGATTAATGCACGCCAAACTCCATCGAGTGCGCGTCAGCGAGGCTAACGTCGATTATGTCGGCAGTATCACTATCGATCGAGAATTGATTGAGCGGGTCGGTATTTTGCCCCTTGAAGAGGTGGATGTGGTCAATCTTAGCAATGGTAAGCGCTTTTCCACCTACGTTTTTCCTGGCCAAACCGGGGAAATTTGCCCTAACGGTGGTGCTGCGCTGCTCTGTCAACCCGGAGATATTTTGATTATCTATGCCTACGAACAACGTCCGAGGCAAGAAGTTCTCGAAAAGGGTCATTTTGCCAAAGTTCTCGTCGCTGATGCCGAAAATCGCTGTCAGCAATTTTTTGAACAGAGCCTAATTCCCCGGAGTGATGGTCAGGGAGTGGAATTTTATAGCCAAGAATGCTGATTCTTGTCCCAAATTTGTTAACTTTCCCGTCATAATAAGAATAAGTAATGTAAATTTTCTTAGAATCAGCCCCCATGCGTGTAATTCTCATGACCGGTAAAGGAGGCGTGGGTAAAACCTCCGTCGCCGCCGCTACAGGACTCCGCTGCGCCGAACTTGGCTATAAAACCCTAGTTCTCAGCACCGATCCCGCTCACTCTCTCGCTGACAGTTTCGATCTCGAATTAGGTCACGATCCTCGTTTGGTACGTCCCCATCTTTGGGGAGCAGAATTAGACGCACTAATGGAGTTAGAAGGCAACTGGGGCGCAGTAAAACGTTATATTACTCAGGTATTACAAGCTAGGGGTTTAGATGGAGTGCAAGCGGAAGAATTAGCGATTTTACCCGGAATGGATGAGATTTTCGGCTTAGTTCGCATGAAACGCCACTACGATGAGGGTACTTATGATGTGTTGATTATCGATTCCGCACCCACGGGGACAGCTTTACGATTGCTGAGTTTGCCAGAGGTGGGCGGTTGGTACATGAGAAGATTTTACAAACCTTTACAGGGAATGTCGGTGGCATTGCGACCACTGGTGGAACCTTTTTTTCGACCGATCGCCGGTTTTTCCCTACCGGACAAGGAAGTTATGGACGCTCCCTACGAGTTTTATGAGCAGATCGAGGCTTTGGAAAAGGTTTTGACCGATAATACTCAAACCTCGGTACGTTTGGTGACAAACCCCGAAAAAATGGTGATTAAGGAGTCTTTACGCGCCCATGCCTATCTAAGTCTCTATAATGTTTCTACCGATTTAATTATTGCTAATCGGATTATTCCCGACAAAGTAACCGATCCTTTCTTTGCTCGTTGGAAAGAAAATCAACAGGGTTATAAACAGGAAATTTACGATAATTTTCATCCCTTACCGGTTAAGGAAGTTCCTCTCTACTCCGAAGAAATGTGTGGTTTACCCGCTTTAGAAAGACTGAAAGAAACTCTTTTTGCTGGGGAAGATCCGACTAAGGTTTATTACCAAGAAAACACCATTCGGGTAGTTCAACAGGAAAATAATTACAGTTTGGAGTTATATTTACCCGGCATACCAAAGGAACAGATACAACTAAATAAAACTGGAGACGAGTTAAATATTCGCATTGGTAATCACCGTCGTAATTTAGTTTTACCCCAAGCTTTGGCAGCCCTGAAACCTTCCGGAGCAAAAATGGAAGATGATTACCTGAAAATCTCTTTTAGCAACGTGGTAAAAGTGTAATTTCCCTAGATTGGGTGGGAAGTGGGGAGGTTTTCAGTGATCAGTAAACAGTGAACAGCGAACTGAAAACTCAAATCCGATCTCTGATAGCTGTCTCCCCTCAACCGTCTCGACTAGGAAATTAATTTTGCACGACCACTTATCTCTTGGATTTGGTGGGTAAAATGTACTCTAAGATATATTCCCCCTAGCGCGGGGGTGGAACTAACCACAAAGACACAAAGGACACAAAGATCGATCCTATGTAAGTTAAACTTATCACACAGAACCTAGAAGAGCCATTGTTCCCTCACCCCAATTCGTGAAATTCCTCATTGCTGCGATGCAAATTCCCCACCTGCCTAGGTGTCCGGGTGGGGACTGACGCGGGATCGTTCACCCTAATTTTGGTAAACCCATACTATAGTTCTGGACTCTGGCATTGAGATTATAGCTGATTTCGCCTTTTTGCAGGAGAGAACGGATAAAATGTTCCAGATCTGAACCGATGCGACGGAGATTATATTCGCTCAGTTCTTCCCCATTGTAGGACTCTACCAATTCATCAAACTTACTATAAACCTTATTGAGAGCCACTTCTTCCCAATTAAATTCATTATCGGGATCCACATCAAGAGTCAAAACATTGTTACTCTCGATTAATTGATTATTTTTTACTTCAGCCGTATAAATGCGAATATGACGGGTCGTGGATTTTAACAGCATGGAATCTTCAGGGTAAGTTAGACGCTATGTCTAAGATTTTGCCATGATTTGCGGAATTGGGGAATTGGGGAAGCTGTCTCATCACCCTATCTCCCGAACAATGTTTACGGATCGACCAGAAACGTGATACTATGATAGGTTGCAGTGTTTAAGCAGAGATCACGAGTCCTATGGCCTTAACCCAGACCAAAAAACAAGAACTAATCAGCCAATATCAGGCCCACGAAACCGATACAGGATCATCGGAGTTACAGGTAGCTTTCTTAACCGAGAGAATCAACCAACTGACCGAACACCTGAAAGCTAACCCGAAAGACCACGCTTCCCGTCGGGGATTACTCCAGATGATCGGTCGTCGTCGGGGACTGTTAACCTATATCCAGAAGAAAGATCAACAACGTTATCAAACCCTGATTGGTCGTCTCGGAATTCGCCGTTAAGCTTACCCCCCTTGCATCCCTACCATGGCCTCTGAATCGAAATCGACGGAGAAAAAAGAGCGTCTTCCCTTTGAGCCGCGCCAAAATAAGCGAAAAACCCCGAAAATTGCCCCTAGTCCCGTGCCACCGCCGATAAAGAATCGCTCCGAGGAAACCAGCTTAAAGGCAATTCCGCAAGCGGTCAGTCAACGGATGGCCAAACGGATGGCGGTATTTTGTGGCATTCCGACAGTATTGGGGATAACTTCCTTTTTTGGCTTCTACTGGATTATTAGCCACAATCTTCTCGAAATCCCTTCCTACGTCGCCATGCTCGTCAGTTTAAGCCTATTTGGTCTAGGTTTTATCGGTCTGAGTTATGGCATCTTCTCCGCTTCTTGGGACGAGGATCGGGTGGGGGACTGGCTAGGATGGCAAGAATTTCAAGCTAATTTTGGCAGAACGATCGCTGCTTGGCGGTCCGGCAAAAAAGAAGTGGAAGAAAAATAGATAACCTCTAGAAATCGTCAACAATAGAGATTAAAGGAAAAAATAAAGGGTTAATGCCATGATTATTGTCATGAAAGTTGGTTCCCCGGAAATTGAAATCGAGCGCGTCAGTGCCGAATTCGAGGCATGGGGATTAAGTCCTGAAAAAATCGTCGGTAAGCATAAAGTTGTCATCGGTTTAGTCGGAGAAACCAGGGAATTAGACCCCCTACAAATCCAAGAATTAAGCCCTTGGATCGAAACCGTCCTGCGAGTCGAACAACCCTTCAAACGCGCCTCTTTAGAATACCGTCACGGGGAATACAGCGAGGTTTTAGTCCCCACTCCTAACGGTGTTATCCCCATCGGCAGAAATCATACCGTTAGCATTGTCGCCGGCCCCTGTTCGGTGGAAAATGAGGCGATGATCGTGGAAACTGCCAAACGAGTGGCAGCAGCCGGAGCGCAATTCCTCCGGGGTGGTGCCTACAAACCCCGCACTTCTCCATACGCTTTCCAAGGTCACGGGGAAAGCGCTTTAGAATTACTAGCGGCGGCTAGAGATGCCAGTGGTTTGGGTATTATCACGGAAGTAATGGACGCGGCGGATCTCGATAAGATTGTCGAAATAGCCGACGTGGTGCAGGTGGGGGCCCGCAATATGCAGAATTTTTCCCTCCTGAAAAAAGTTGGGGCGCAACCGAAACCAGTCCTACTCAAGCGCGGCATGGCGGCCACTATTGAAGATTGGTTGATGGCGGCAGAATATATCCTCGCGGCAGGAAATAGCAATGTCATTCTCTGCGAACGCGGTATCCGCACCTTTGACAGTAAATATACTCGCAATACCCTAGATTTATCCTGTATTCCCGTTTTAAGAACTTTAACCCACCTGCCGATCATGATCGATCCTAGCCACGGTACGGGTAAATGGGAATATGTACCGACCATGGCCATGGCTTCCCTGGCAGCTGGGGCCGATTCCTTGATGATCGAGGTACATCCTAACCCAGCCAAGGCCCTATCCGATGGGCCGCAATCCTTGACTCCCGACCGGTTCGACCAGTTAACGCGGGAGTTAGCGGTCATTGGTAAGACGATTGGGCGTTGGCCCCAGGTTCCGGCACTGGTTTAATTAAGATAAAAAGGGGGTGAGTCAACCCCCTTTTTTGGGCATAAATTTCGCTTTTCGGGGCAGTTATGGTGACAGTTCCTCTGGAGTTAAATACTGAGCAAATTAGGGGCGAAAAACGGGTAGTTTTTAATCATCTCAGTTGGTTATCCTATCAGCAAATTTTACAGGCAATAGGGGAAAATAATCGCGCCCATTTATTTTATGATCGTGGCACTTTAGAGATTACTATGCCCCTAGAAGAACACGAGTTTTATAGAGAATTAATTGGACGTTTTATCTATTTTTTGGTGTCCGAATTGGGTTTAAAAATTAAAAGTCTGGGTTCCACAACTCTAGCTAGGGAAGATTTAGAGCGAGGAGCAGAACCCGATAATGCTTACTACATTCAAAATCAAGCTAAAGTGCTAGGAAAAAGAATTAATTTAACTGAAGATCCGCCCCCAGATTTAGTGGTGGAAGTGGATATAACCCACACGGATATTAATAAATTAGCACTTTATGCCCGTTTGGGAGTGCCGGAATTATGGCGTTTTAATGGACAAATCTGGCGCATTTAT
>NZ_JADBUZ010000243.1:0-34786 GCF_020245305.1 Microcystis sp. M20BS1
AAGAAGAACGGTGGGGGGGGAATTACGGTTATACCAATTCTCCAAAGTCTGACTACAGAAGTTTAATCCCCCTAAATCCCCCTTAAAAAGGGTGACTTAAATTCGATGTGTAGTTTTCATTTAGAGAAATGGTATTAGGAACTTTTTCTATATACATGACCACCATTCTAGCAAATAGAGAGAATTCTTATCCATTAAGAAATGTTACAAATTACATGGGTACATCAAGAAAAGTTAAGGGGCGTATCCATTGATGGATAAGGGTTTTCGGCTATTGTAGTATATATGTATGGGGGAAGTTCAGTAATTCAGCCAGCCCTAACTAAAATCTTCACTAGCGACGGGAGTATAACGAAAAAAGAGGACTGGTTAGTCCTCTTAACAAGATTAGTTTTCGCTAAATGTTAAACACAGAATGATTGGCGGGCCTAGTAGGCTAGACCCATGCTGCGGGTGGTTTCTGCTCCGAGATAAACCCGAATGCTTAAGAAATCCGTCGGACAAGCGGTTTCGCAACGCTTACAACCAATACAGTCTTCCGTGCGGGGAGAGGAGGCAATCTGGGCAGCTTTACAGCCATCCCAGGGGACCATTTCCAGCACGTCGAGGGGACAAGCCCGAACGCATTGGGTGCAACCGATACAGGTATCGTAAATTTTAACGCTATGAGACATTGAATTATGACTCCTTACCGAGTGTTCTCCATGTTAAATTTCGGGTTTATCGGTTAGTTTACCTTACAGCGATCTGTTCATCGCTCGATCGGTGACATAACTTTAAACTCTGTAACACTTGGGGCCAAATTGCGATCGCTAGTCGCATCTCGGCTAATCCTAAAATAGCCTTAAAGAATTGCTTGCCAAGGTTACGGGGGGAACCGAAAAAGGTAATCTGGATCGCAAGATAATTTATTTCGTTTGCCAGTATGACAGAAATAGCGATCGAATCGATCCTACAGGAAAATCGGCTGTTTCCTCCCAGTGCCGAATTTGCTCAGAATGCCACCATTAAAAGCCTTGAAGAATACCAGCAACTCTACGCCAAAGCCAAGGCCGATCCCCCAGCTTTTTGGGCCCAATTAGCCGAAAAAGAACTACATTGGTTTGAAAAATGGTCAGAGGTTCTTGACTGGCAGCCCCCCTTTGCTAAATGGTTCGTCAACGGCAAGATTAATATTTGTTACAACTGTATTGACAGACATCTCACCACTTGGAGACGCAATAAAGCCGCCATCATTTGGGAAGGAGAACCGGGAGACAGCCGCACCATTACCTACGAACAGCTACACCGAGAAGTATGTCAATTTGCCAACGCTTTAAAGGAATTAGGCGTAAAAAAAGGCGATGTGGTCGGAATTTATCTGCCGATGATTCCCGAAGCGGCCATCGCCATGTTAGCCTGTGCCAGAATTGGTGCGCCCCACAGTGTCGTTTTTGGGGGATTTAGTGCCGATGCTTTGCGCGATCGTCTTAATGATGCGGCCGCTAAGGTGGTAATCACTGCCGATGGTGGTTTCCGCAAGGATAAAGTCGTTGCTCTCAAGGAACAGGTGGATCTGGCCCTAGCCGATAATAGCGCCCCCAGTGTGGAAAAAGTTCTCGTTGTCCAGCGCAGCAAGGAACCCATCAATATGGTTGCCGATCGCGATTACTGGTGGCATGATCTACAAAAACAGGTATCTGCTAATTGTCCGGCCGAACCCATGGATAGCGAAGATATGTTATTTATCCTCTACACCAGTGGTTCCACCGGCAAACCGAAAGGAGTCGTCCACACCACCGGCGGTTATAATCTCTACACCCATGTCACCAGCAAATGGATTTTTGACCTGAAAGACACCGATGTTTACTGGTGTACTGCCGATGTGGGTTGGATTACCGGCCATAGTTATATCGTTTACGGACCGCTTTCCAATGGTGCCACCACGGTAATGTATGAAGGGGTTCCCCGTCCCTCTAATTTAGGCTGTTTTTGGGATGTAATCGAGAAATATCGCGTTAATATCTTTTATACTGCCCCCACTGCTATCCGCGCTTTTATCAAAATGGGTGAAGACATCCCCAATAGCCGGGATTTATCCTCTTTGCGCTTACTGGGAACTGTGGGAGAACCGATTAACCCAGAAGCGTGGATGTGGTATCACCGGGTTATCGGTAAAGAAAAATGTCCGATTGTCGATACTTGGTGGCAAACGGAAACCGGGGGGATTATGATTACTCCCTTACCCGGGGCAATTGCCACCAAACCGGGGTCAGCAACCCTACCTTTTCCCGGTATTATCGCCGCAGTGGTGGACTTAGAGGGCAATCCCACCCACGCGAATGAGGGGGGTTATCTGGTGGTCAAATATCCCTGGCCCGGTATGCTACGAACAGTCTATAAAAATCCCGATCGCTTCCGCAATACCTACTGGGAACAGATCGCCCCCAAAGATGGCCAATATCTCTATTTTGCTGGAGATGGTAGTCGTCAGGACGAGGACGGTTATTTCTGGGTAATGGGGCGCGTTGATGACGTGATTAGCGTTTCTGGCCACCGTTTAGGGACAATGGAGATCGAATCAGCTTTAGTATCTCATCCCGCGGTAGCGGAGGCGGCTGTGGTGGGACGACCGGATGAAATTAAAGGGGAAGAAGTCTATGCTTTTGTGACTCTCGAGGGGCATTATGAAGCGAGTCCGGAGTTAGCGCAAGCATTAAAGGATCACGTTGTCAAGGAAATTGGCATTATTGCTCGACCGGGAGAAATCCGTTTTACCGATGTACTGCCAAAAACGCGATCGGGTAAAATTATGCGTCGTCTCTTGCGAACTTTAGCATCAGGTCAAGAGATTTCTGGTGATACTTCTACTCTAGAAGATCGATCGGTTTTGGACAAATTGCGCCAAGGTGCCTAATTTAATTGGCAGTTTTTCCTAGCAGTTAGGGTGAGGAATAAGAGTTAATCTTATCTCACTCTAACGGGATTGATGCTCGGTGAACATATTTGCTCAAGCACCAAATCCATAGCTAATAATAAATCCTGTTTAAAAGGTATAGGGGAAGTGGGAAGTGGGGAAAAACAATCCATAACTTGGGAGTTAATCACAGGATTAAAAACGGATTTGGTATAATGATAAAGATAAGAGCAAATTGAAATTATAGGAGTTTAATCAATGACCACCACCACTACTACCGATAATGATTTAAAAAGACTAGAAGATTTAATCCTCAATGGACAGAAGATAATCGAACATCGATTCAACGAAATCGATAATCGACTCACTACCATGGACAATCGACTCACTACCATGGAAACTCGACTCACTACCGTGGACAATCGACTCACTACCGTGGACAATCGACTCACCACCATGGAAACTCGACTCACTACCATAGAAACTCGACTCATTGAGGTGGACAATCGACTCACTACCGTGGACAATCGACTCACTACCGTGGAAACTCGACTCACTACCACGGAAACTCGACTGATTGAGGTGGACAATCGATTGAAGGTGATCGAGAATGGACAAGCGGAAATAAAAGCTGATGTCAAAAATCTTCAAAAAGATACTACTGATTTAAAGATTGAACTGACGGAAGTTAAAGGTGATATTAAAACTCTTGATAGTAAATTTGATGACATGAATAAACGCTTAGAGAAAGTCGAAGGAACCCAAAAGAATCAAATTTGGACATTGATAACTGTCTTAAGTGGTTCCCTACTAGCAGTGGGATTTAGAAGTTTTTTTATCAACAATAATCCCTAATCTCAGCCAGAGAATTGCTATAATTTGCTCACTAAAACAATGAACAGTAATCGCCTAATTCTCCGTTCTTGGCAACTACCCGCAGACAAAGAGTCTTTTTTTCAGAATCTATCAAAATTCCGAAGTCACTGATTTTTTACCGAGAATTCGTCAGTTAGCCACGGATATTGAGAGTTTAAATGCCCATTTTTCCGAAAGATTAGCAACTATTCGTAATCAGGGTAATGGCAGCGATTGGTGGGCAATGATCGATCAAAAAAATAATCAGATTATCGGTTCGATAATTTTACAGAATTTACCCGATAACTACGGTTATCCTACCCCAGATAGCGAAATTGGTTGGCATTTACGGCGCGATTATTGGGGACAAGGATATATAACCGAAGCGGCTAAAGTTATTCTAGAATACGGCTTAATCACCTTACAATTGCCGATTATCTACGCAGTGGTTAATCCCGATAATTATCGCTCAATTCGTGTCACCGAAAGATTAGGAATGCAATCAATGGGATTAACGAATAAATACTACGACACTGAAGCACTTTTATTCTCGATCGAAGCTTAAAGTTCATTAATAATTATTGATTGTTTCTTATTTTATAGCTGCTGTGGTTGTCATGCTAAACCCATTCTTCTTCAAAAAGTAAAAAGGGAAATATATTCCCTTTTTCTGGCTTTTATGGACCCATATCCTAAACGGTTTCGGGTTGAACACCTCTTTGGTCGAGAACTTTCTGTAATTCAGCTTCGTCGGTTTTGGTCAAAGAAGTGCGTAACACTTTACCTCCGTAGGGGGCCACTTCATCGAGGACCTTATCGGGGGTAACTTTTTGGACGAGAACAAAGAGAGCAGAGGTACTGGGCTGCAGGGTTTCTCCCAATTCGCGCATAAAATTGTCATCCACACCGATATCACTTAAAGCACCTCCCAAAGCACCACCAGCAGCACCGAGGACGGCCCCTAATAAGGGGGATAAAAAGAGCATTCCGATTAATAACCCCCAGAAACTGCCACTAGCGGCTCCTGCTGCCGTTAAATTGACCGCTTGCTTGAGTTTAATCTGGCCATCTTTGTTTTTAACCACTACGGCAGCATCTTCTAACTCGATCAGATGTTCCTGTTGCAGTTTAGCCAAAGTTAAACGAACTTCTTCTGCTTTAAATTCGTCCTCATAGGCGATGACAAATAGATCAGCCATAATTTTTCCTCGATTATTAGCAAATAAAACCTTTATACACTACTTTTGCCGGATTAAAAAGTTTGAGGTATCGGAGAATACCGAAAACCCATGGGGATTAGGTGTCATAAATACGCGCTTCAAAAGCATCGGGATTTTCTTGACAGTATTCCTCAAAATAGGTTTTTTCCGGTTTTTTAGCGCGTTGGTGTGCCAATTCTGCCTGTAATTCCTCAACAATATCCCAAGCTGCGGCACAATCGGGAGAATTTCCTCCTTTTTCAGCACAGACTGCCCGGGCAATATCTCTAGCTTTGATAATCTCCGCTTCTAAATCAAGACTGCGGGGCTTCTCGACGGCGTTACCTTTATGGAGGATGTCACTAACAGAGAT
Organism: Microcystis sp. M20BS1; assembly: GCF_020245305.1. Taxonomy (NCBI): domain Bacteria; kingdom Bacillati; phylum Cyanobacteriota; class Cyanophyceae; order Chroococcales; family Microcystaceae; genus Microcystis; species Microcystis sp. M20BS1. The sequence continues at coordinate 5,324 of NZ_JADBUZ010000243.1, forward strand.
AACACCGAGCAAACCGCCTTTAATTACCGGTGCGAAACGAATACCGGTATTAGCAAATAAGCGGGCTACATATTCAACCCCGAGGTCGGGATTAATCACGATGCAGGGTTTGCTCATCACTTCATAGACGCGCACTTTTTGCGGATCTTGACCGAAAGCGACGACTTTATAGACAATATCGGTTTCGGTGATAATTCCGTAAGCATCTTCATCGTGACGGCGATCAACAATGAGAGTTCTAATGTTCTTTTCTCTCATCAATTGCACCGCTTTGGCAACGGTTTCAGAACCTTTAATCTTGGCCACCTCCGTGGTCATAATTTCAGCTGCTTTCATAGTCATATTTGGAGAAGTTAAGTTGTGCCTTTGTTATTTTAAGACATAAACTGACCCCTAATACTGACGGCTGACGGCTAAAAAACCGCTCCCTGATTAACGCCATTCCACCAGTTGTCGTTCTTGGACAACCAAACCATATACTGTCTCGGTTTGACGGGCTAAATTCGCCCAATGAAAGCGTTTTTCTAGGTCTTCGTAGGCGTTATTAGCTAATTCGTGGGCGTATTCAGGATGATTTAAAACCTCCAAAATGCCCCAAGCGAGGGAATCGGGATTATTGACCCGGGTGACAATTCCCGTTTGACCATGACGGACAACTTCGGGAAAACCGCAGGTATCGGAAACTACCACGGGAACCCTAGCGGCGAAACTTTCCAGGGCGACAATGCCAAAAGGTTCGTAAAGACTGGGAAAAACGGCACAATCGGCCACGGTTTGGAAGCGATCGAGGTTTTCATCGGACATAAAGCCCGTAAAATAACAATGATGCCAGATACCGAGATGCCAGGCCTGTTGTTTAAGTTTGTCGGTATTGCCGCCACCGATAATAACAAATTTAGTTTTAGCCCCAGTCTGAGCGAGGACTTTTGGGGCAGCGTTGAGTAACACCGAAACCCCCTTTTCAAAGGTCATGCGCCCGACGTAATAGACTATTTTTTGGTGATCTTCGGCATATTGACGACGAAAAGCTTGGTAATCAAAGTTAGGGTCTCTTTGCTTTTTCTCGGCCCGAATACCGTTATAAACCACATCGATTTTATCCCAGGGTGCGCCCAAAGCTCGATGGACTTCATGACGCATATAGCCGGTACAGACGATGACGCGCCAAGCATTATAGACGAGGGTTCCCTCTTTGCCGGCGATATAGCGTTGGGTGTCGGTGTGCAGTCCGTTATAACGTCCGTATTCCGTGGCGTGAATCGTGGCAATCAGGGGTATTTTAAAGAGATGTTTCAAGGCGATGGCTGCATCCCCTACTAACCAATCGTGGGCATGAACAAGGTCAAATTTTCCGTATTCGGCGATTATTTTGCCGCCTTGTTGCCCCATGCTGTTATTCATGTTGACCACCCAATGGAAAAAGTCATTGCCGGGGGGTACGGGGACGCGGTGGATGTGAATACCTTCCACCAGTTCATAACTGGGGGCCTGACCGAATTCGATCGTGATTAAATGGACTTCATGACCGAGTTTGACGATTTCGGGATAGAGTTCGGCAACATGACGGGCGATACCGCCCACTAATCGCGGTGGAAATTCCCACGCCAAGACTAAAATCCTCATTTTTCCCTAACCTCGACCTGATTTAAGCTTGTAGGTAATCATTGCATCCCCATGGTATCTATTTTGGCTCTGGTTTCTTCCTCTAATTGCCACTCTCCCTGCCCCAGTCTGGAGAGGATTTCTTGTCGCCACTTGTTTAATTGTTCCTGAAAAGCGGCCGTTTGTAGATCGTTGCGCCAGAAAATTAGGGCTGATTCGCCAGTTTGCGAATAATAATTTTTCCGCTCTCCAGCGATGCGGAAGCCAAAATGCTCGTAGAGTGCGATTGCTGACTGGTTCGATACCCTTACCTCTAGCGTAGCCCTTTCCAGTTGTCTTTGTACAGCCTTTTCAAGCAGTTTGTAGAGAAGCAGTTTTCCTAATCCTTGTCTTTGATAGTCGGGATAAATTGCCAGGAGGGTAATATGCGCTTCTTCGAGAATTGCCCAAGAACAAGCCAATCCGATTAGGGTTTCGTCCTTCTGGTCTAGGGTAAGAATTAATAATTCACTGTTGGGGCTGTTTAATTCCCGTTCATAACCAGATAGGGTCCAAATACCGCCGAGACTGCTGCGATCAAGTGCTACCATGGCGGCAAGATGCGGCGATTTTGGGGTTTTAAGCTGGATTTTTGGCATTGATCGGGGAACGGGAGTGGGGTGTAGGGTGTGGGGTGTAGGGTGTAGGGTGTGGGGTGTGGGGTGTGGGGTGTGGGGTGTAGGGTGTAGGGTGTGGGGTGTGGGGTGTGGGGGAGTGGGGAGTGGGGAGTGGGGTGTGGGGAGAAGGGAGAATAAATAAAAATAGTCTCGGAGTCTCCTAAATACTGACTCCTAACCCAATAGTAGATGTGGGATTTTTGCAGGAGTTCTATTTTCTGACAAATATAAGCAAAAGTTATTTATTGACTGCAAAAACTTGATAATATTTAAATTAACATTTCGCAATATTTATAAATTCTTAAGAATTAATTGAGAAAGATTTTTATTTAACAACGATGTTATCATGGTTACAGCGATTTTACTGAATTTCATAATGGGTTATCTTGTGCTTTTTTGGGCAGCAATGGCTGAAACCCTTGCCACACCTAGAAGGTGATCCTAATTAAGACGGGTAAATCAGTCAATTTCACCCACAACGATGATCTTTTTTTTGTGTAGTTTTATTGCAAAAAAAAAGTTTTTTTGACAAAAAGCACAAAGTATGATAGAGACTAACGTATTTCTGGCTGCGAGTAATTATCATTTTGCCAGTATTCTCAAAATTGAATAGTATAGATTGGAATAACTCAATGTACGCAAACCTATGGATGGCAGCTTAATCCTGTTCAATATTCTCAATCCGCCGGTTTTGTTCTTTTTCTTAGGAATGCTGGCAGTATTTTTTAAATCCGACCTAGAGATTCCCCAACCACTGCCTAAACTCTTTTCTCTCTATCTGTTGATGGCGATTGGTTTCAAGGGAGGTTATGAACTAGCGGAAAGTGGCATCAATAACCAAATCGCTTTAACTTTGATTGCCTCTGTGGTTATGGCTTGCATCGTTCCCATTTACAGTTTCTTTATCCTGAAAATTAAACTCGATAGTGCCAATGCAGCAGCGATCGCCGCAGCCTATGGTTCCATTAGTGCCGTTACTTTCATCACCGCCAGTTCTTTTTTAGAAAAACTTCATATTTCCTATGGCGGTCACATGGTAGCGGCCTTAGCTTTAATGGAATCGCCGGCGATTGTAGTGGGTTTAATCCTGGTGCGAGTCTTTAAAGAGAAAAATGGCGAAGAAGAAGCGTTTTCTTGGTCAAAGGTTCTACATGAAGCCTTTTTAAATGGTTCGGTATTTCTCTTAGTCGGTAGTGTTGTGGTTGGTATGCTCACAGGGGAAAAAGGCTGGGAAAAACTACAACCTTTCACTCAAGGAATTTTTTATGGTGCGTTAACTTTCTTTCTCCTTGATATGGGATTAGTGGCGGCGAAAAGAATCCAGGAATTAGGCAAAACTGGTTCTTTTCTCATCGGTTTTGCGGTATTCATTCCCGTCATCAATGCTATGGTTGGCATTCTCATCGCTAAGGTTCTCGGATTTGAACAGGGCAATGCTTTATTATTCGCTGTTTTGTGTGCCAGTGCCTCTTATATTGCTGTTCCTGCGGCCATGAGAATGACTGTTCCTGAAGCTAATCCTAGTGTATACGTTTCTATGGCCTTGGCTTTAACTTTTCCCTTCAATATCGTCATCGGTATTCCTCTGTACCTAGAGATGATCAAAATCATTGGCCGTGGAGTCTAAAAAGCCAGGCGGTTTTTAAATAATTCCTGTCAAAATTTTTCTCTTGCACTTATACCTTTTTTACTTAACTACCATGCTTGAATCCCCTCATCCTTCCCTACAAACTGTCAAAAAAGTGGACATAATTGTTAGTCATGCTCTTCTGGAAGAAACCTTAAGCATTCTTGATCTTGTCGGAGTTTCCGGTTATACCGTCCTTGGCAATGCTTCGGGAAAAGGCGATCGAGGTTTATCCCGTGATGACTTGGATTGTGATTACAGTGGTAACTACATTATGACGGTTTGTAATAGTGACGAACAACTTAATCGTCTGATCGATAAAATTCAGCCTTTTTTAAAAAAAGCTGGCGGAATTTTTGTAGTGACTACGGCCCAATGGCTAACTCATTAGACCTCTTGTAAAAATCAAAAATTGTCTTAGTTAATTAGGAGTCAGTCCCGATGAAAAAATTTTCACCCCCACAGATGAAAGAGGTTTCCTTCCCTACACCCCACACCCCACACCCTCTTTCAAGTCATCAGTCAGGAGAACGATCTTTTCCAGTTTAGAATTTATCTGTATCTGGTCTGGGACCAACAGCGCCAGCAGGATTAACAAAAAGATTACCCCCAGCTTCATTTTGGAAGATACAATCGATTTTCGGTTTGCCTTCCAAGGGGCCGGTATAACCAAAGGTATTCATCCGGTTTTTACAACTTTGTACCTGCTGTCCATCGACTAATTTTTGTTGTTCTAAAATTGACCAGTTATTGCGTCGCAAAACGCAACCGGGTTGCATGACTGGTTGGGTAACAAAAACATTAAAGGGGTTAAGGGTGACATAAACCCGCAAATCGGTGACAATGGCACTGGCCCCAAATTGCACGCATAATTCCGCATTGGGGGCGCTGCGATCGATTACTTCTCGGGAAGCGACGTTTTCGGGGCTAAAATTAGCGGTAGAACTGAATACCAGACCGAGACCCACTCCTAGTACAAAAATACCACCAATCAGGGCGATCATGGCATAGTTCAATTTTGCCAATAGGCCTCCGGGGGACGAAGCGCGGGAGTCATCGCCATAGGAGCGGTCATAATCACGATCACGCGATCGGGGAGGAGTATAACGAGGTCTTCTATTCATAGAAATTTCTTTCTCCTGTGGCTGCTATGGCGGTCAGTCGTTAGCTATTAGCTTATCATTGTTCTATCCTAGCAACCCGGGGGATAACCGACAGGATAGGTCTGGTATAGGGCTATATCGTTTTTTTTGGGTTAGTATGCTATGGTGGATCACTAAACAGAGTAAGTCAGCCTAATCCGAGTTTCTATGCTAGATATTAGCTAGACAAATTCGGAGCGGAGGAACCACATTTGGGGGCGTATTTCTAGATTTTTTAGCCTAGAAAAGGATATCTCTCTATCCTAGCCCGTCAGCTAACTTCGTCGGCGTGGGGGGGAAGACTGAAACATCACTACATTCCTAGTAATGTCTTGATCGGTTCAGTTATGTCGCTGGTACTACTTGATAGTCATAACTTACAGGAGACATTGTTTATGGAGATTCTGATATCAGCTTACCGATCACAACAATTTTAAGATTTTCCGTAGATAACCATATTTTCTATGAGTTTGCTGTACATTTTTCGAGCAAACTTTTAGTTGTATCGAGAAACCAAGAGTAAAAACAGGATCAAAAATGCTGGAATCTTTACCAATGTGGATTGCTGCGATGACTTTTATTGCAGTCATTGTGGTGATTATGTTCGAGTGGCTTCATATTACCGTAGCGGCTTTATTAGGAGCTTTAATATTAGTTTTTACCCATATCATGACTCTCCAGGAGGCGGTGGGTTATATCAGTCGCAGTTATGCCACTCTTGCCCTATTTTTTGGAGTGATGGTGTTAGTAAGAGCCTTTGAACCAACGAAAATTTTTGATTATTTAGCAGCACAAATGGTGCTTTTAGCCAAGGGACAAGGCAAATTATTACTAATAGGAATTGTCGCTATTACTACCCCAATCTGTGCGGTATTACCCAACGCTACAACGGTGATGTTATTAGCACCTTTAATTCCCCCATTAGCACAGGATATAGGGGTGGATTTTGTGCCGCTCTTAATCCTGATGGTTTTCGTAGCCAACAGTGCAGGATTATTAACTATTGTTGGTGATCCCGCTACTTATATCGTCGGTGATTCTATTAATATCACCTTCATGGAATACCTACAGCGTTTAAGTTTAGGTGGTGCCTTGGCAGTGATTACCATTCTGGTTATGTTACCTTGGTTATTCCCCAAAATCTGGCGGACAAAATTCGAGCATTTAGAAGACTTACCCCATCCGAAGATTAATCATCCTCGCGTCTTAGCTTTGGGGGGAATTATCGTCTTTTTGGTCTTATTTTTATTCGTCGTCGGCGAATCTTTTCCTGTACCCCTTGCTCCTGCTGCCGTTGCTCTGATGGGGGCAGCTTTAGCCCTACTTTTAGCCCAGCAATCGAAGATAGATACGGTGCATAATATTCTCCGAGATGTGGACTGGAGTACCCTATTATTTTTTATGTCGATTTTTGTGCTAATTGGCGGTTTAGAAAAAACTGGCGTAGTTAATAGTGTATCGGGACTTCTGGCGATAATTTTAGGCAAAAATATCTTTTTAGGTTCTCTAGTCTTGCTGTTTTTTGTCGGACTTGTTTCCAGTGTCGTTCCCAATATTCCCCTAGTGGTGGCCATGGTTCCACTACTGAAACAGTACCTTGTTAATGTTAATTTAGTCGGGACGGAGGTTCTTTCCCCCGATTATGCCGGTTCTTTTCCCCCAGAAGTTTTACCGCTTTTCTATGCGATGATGTATGGAGCCACCCTAGGGGGTAATGGTACTTTAGTGGGAGCTTCTTCTAATATTGTCGCCGCCGGCATCGCCGAACAACACGGGGGCAAAATTACTTTTCACACCTTCCTGCGCTACGGTTTACCAGTGATGTTTACTCAGTTAGTCGTCTCGGCTATGTATATGTTAGTTTTCTTTGTCTAGTCTATCTCTGGGGATATTAATGTTAAGTCCGTTTAAGATTGACAAAATCGTTAACATTGATTAACATTCTTCTATCGTGCTAGATAATCTGGATTGAGCGGCGATCATGAACAAAAAAATCTCTGTTTTAGCACCAGATTTATCCGGTGGTGGTGGTACAAGAGTCTATTTGATTGCTCAAGTCTTGCAACAGCTAAACTGTCAGGTGACGGTTTATGGTCCGATTTTTGGCTGGGAAATCTATCCAACCCCACCGGGGAATATAGCGGTGGTATCGGTCAAAGGCAATAATTATCCCCAGTTTTTTGGCCAGATCAAAACTTTACTCGATCGCCTCTCCGGAGAGATTATCTACGCGGTTAAACCCCGTCCCACCAGTTTCGGCATCGGTTTACTGAAACGTTTTTTTCCCACGTCCCCTAATTCTCGATATTGACGATTGGGAAATGAGTTGGTTTGGTGGTGATCGATGGTCCTATCGTCCTTATCCCCGACAATTAGCTAGGGATATACTCAAAAAAATGCTGCGCTTAGGGATCCGAATCACCCTCTTTATCTGTGCTGGCTGGAAAATTTAATTAACCGTGCCGATGCGGTGACGGTTAATAATCAATTTTTGCAAAAGCGTTATGGGGGGATTTATTTACCGAATGGCAAGGATACGTAACTTTTCGATCCCAATCTTTACGATCCCGTCGCTTGTCGTCAAAAATACGGTTTATCTGCCTATAAAGTCTTAATGTTCCACAAAGGTTTAGAAGATGTCTTAATCGCTTTAGATCAAATTGGTGATCCTGATTTTAAATTGGTGGTGCTGGGAGGTCGCCAAATCGGGGATGGTTATCTGGATAGTTTGCTAGAAAAAGGTCAACCTTGGTTAATTCATTTACCTGCTCAACCGATCGATCAAATGCCGGAAGTTATTGCCGCTGCCCATGCTATTATCGTTCCCCAGAGGGATGAAGCTACGGCTAACGCCCAATTTCCGATTAAACTCACCGATGGTATGGCGATGGCTAAACAGATTATTTCCACTAAAGTGGCAGATATTCCCGAAATTTTAGCTGATATTGGCTATTTAGTCGAACCTCGATCGCCAGAGCAACTAGCTGCTATGATTAGCGAAGTTTTTAATCATCTCGACTCGGCTAATGCACGAGGAATAAAAGCGAGAGAGCGCTGTATTGCCTCTTATAGTACCACCGCCATGGCGACAACTCTCTCTCGCCTAATTACTTCTCTGGAAGCAAAATATTAGAGTCTAGCGAGTAGGATAATTGACCGTTCACTGTTTACTTTATTACTTGCGATGAATCCTAATCAAATTCTGCTTAAATATACGCTGAAACACTGGATATTAGTGGTTTCCAGCATTATTATCGGGTTTGTCAGTACCATATTTAATGGGGTAGGAGCTATTTTAGTTATCCCCTTACTAATTTATTTTATTAATCCCGAAAATGATATCTTAAAAAATGCCCCCCACATTATCAAAAAGCTGCTCTCCGTTTTCGAGGTTTTCTCGGTCGATACTCGTTTTTTCTGGATGTTTGCGGCGATATTATTAATTTTAATTCTCAAGCACATTACCAATTTTGTCAGTAATTTGCTAGGCACTTACTTGTCTTTGATTATGTCCAAAGATATGCGAATTGATTCAGTTATTCTGTTGCTAGAAGTGGATATAGATTATTATGTAAAAAGTAAAATAGGAGATATTTTTAATCGTTTTATGTCCGAGATTAATCGGGCTGTAGCATCAATTAGAAATTACATAAACCTGATTAAGATTGTCGCCACAGCTTTGATGTACTTGGCTATTTTATTATCAATTTCTTGGCAATTAACTATTCTTTCTAGTGTTTTGGGTGGCTTTTTAGCTCTGCTTAATCAATATTTTGTCAAGAGATCAAAAAAGTTTGGAGAGATTATCACCGTAACGGCTAAACAGCAAAGTAATAAACTGTTGGAACTGTTAACGGGAATTCGCCTAATTAAAGCAGTAGGAAATGAAAGATACGAATTAAAATCTATTGTGGAAGATATCGAAGCTAGGGAGAAAGCGGGTTTAGATGCCCAGACTAATAATGCTGTAATCGGACCGCTCAATGAGATCGGTGGGGTAATTATTATTGCTTTAATTATCATTGCTGGTCGTTATCTTTTTAATGAACAACTGCAAGCTTTAGCGACAATTTTATTGACCTATCTCTATGTGCTTTTCCGGGCCTTGCCGATAGTTAGTCAAATTAACGGTGTTAGGAGTAGTCTATTGGGTGATGTTTCCGCAGTAGAGGTGGTAGCGGATTTTCTCATTCGAGAGAATAAACCATTTATGACTAATGGCTCTATTCCCTATCAAAGATTAGAGACAGGTATTCACTTTGATAACGTCCAATTTTTCTATCCCGGTCATCAAGAATTAGTTCTCAATGGCATCGATCTGTGGATTCCAAAAGGAAAAATGATCGCTCTTGTTGGTGCTTCGGGGGCGGGAAAATCGACAATTGCTGATTTATTACCACGCTTTTATGATCCTACAGCTGGGAGGATTCTTTTTGACGGTCAAGATTTACGCGATTATGAGGTCAAATCTCTGAGAAAAGCCATGGGAATAGTCAGTCAAGATACTTTTCTCTTTAATAATTCTCTGCGTTTTAATATTGCCTACGGATTAACCGATGTTAGTGATGCAGAAATTGTAGCAGCGACAAAAAGGGCGAATGCCTACGAGTTTATCTCCAAACTGCCGGAAGGACTGGATACGGAAATTGGCGATCGGGGAGTGAGACTTTCGGGGGGACAAAAACAAAGATTAGCGATCGCTCGTGCCTTACTGCGAGATCCAGATATTCTCATTCTCGATGAAGCCACCAGTGCTTTGGATACAATTTCTGAGCGTTTAGTACAGGAAGCGATCGACGAACTCTGTCGCGAGCGGACTACTCTTGTGATCGCTCACCGTCTTTCCACAGTTCAAAAAGCCTATCAAATTGTGGTGCTGGACAAAGGAAAAGTGGCAGAAATCGGCAATCACGAGGAATTATTAGCTCAAGGTGGTCATTATGCCCATTTACACGCTCTGCAATTTAGTGATAGCAAAGAGGACGACTCTAAGAATAGGGAAGATGAGCAAAAAAGAAAAGCTTATTTATCCTACGAAGCGAGAAGCAGTCTTAATAGTCTTTTAGGTTCTCTGCGTCTGGTATCTGAAGATTTAATCGATGATTCTCAGGAGAAACAGGAAATTTTAGAAGAATCCTGTAGTTCAGCTATGCGACTTCTCCACATTATCGAAGACTACGAGCATTCCTCAACTCGATAGATCTCCTGCAAAAATCAAAAATATTCCGTTAGGTGAGGAGTCAGTCCCGATGAAAAAATTTTTACCACCAGAGATGAAAGAGGTTTCCTTCCCCACACCCCACACCCTCTTTCAAGTCAGGAGACAGGAAATTTGCAGGAGGTCTCTAGAAAAAAACTCTTAAGTTATACTAAAATAGCTAGTACATATAGGCATCTTCCCAGACGGTGAAAAGGAATTATTGACCCTTGAAAACCACAGTTAAAGTCAGCAGACAAACCCAATTACCCCTATATCTAGTTATCACCCATCCCCAGTATCGTTTTGTCGATTTATTCGCGGGAATCGGTGGGTTTAGAATCGCTTTGGAGAAATTGGGAGGACGTTGTTCAGGCTATTCAGAAATTGATAAACAGGCCATCCAAGTTTATCAACAGAATTTTATTAGCTATCTCAACAGCGATGAAATTGCTTTCGGAGATGTGAGTAAAATCAGCAATTTACCCGATAATCTCGATCTTATTGTCGGCGGCGTTCCCTGTCAACCTTGGTCGGTGGCGGGATGTTTACGGGGATTTGAGGATCCCCGGGGAAAACTCTGGTTTGATGTGATTAAATTAGTCCAGAAAAGTCAACCGAAAAGCTTTATTTTCGAGAATGTCAGTGGGTTAGCTAGTCCTCGCAATCGGGAGAATTTAGAATTAATTATCGATGAATTAACTAGCTGTGGTTATCAAGTTTACTGGCAGTTATTAAATGCCTACGATTTTGGTTTACCCCAGAATCGCGAGAGAGTTTTTATCGTAGGAATTAGAAAAAATATAGATAACTATGAGCGGTTTAAATTTCCTTTACCTTTGGGTATCCATCCGAAGGTTTTGGATATTTTAGAAGACATCAAGAATATTCAACCAGTTAAGAAAGTCAAGTTATCTGCGGATACTTTATTTAATGGTTTTGTTCCCCCATCAAGAACTCGTTTCCAAAAAGAAGATGAATTAAATGACTTCTTTATTTTTTCTGATTTAAGAAATGGCCACACAACTATTCATTCTTGGGATATTATCAAAACTACCGAACGACAAAAAAGTATCTGTTTAGCTTTGCTGAAATTAAGACGCAGTAAAAAGTATGGCGAAAAAGATGGTCATCCCGTGGCTTTTTCTACTTTTTTGGAAATTATACCCGACCTAAAAATCGAGGAACTAAATCAGTTAGTTTCTCTCGGTATTTGTTGGCAAACGACCGCAGGTAAGTATGAATTTATTAACTCGAAAAATATGACGGGAATTAACGGCATTTATCGGATTATTTTACCGACGGCCGATATTATTCCTACCCTAACCGCTACGGGTGCTAAAGATTATATTGCCACTATTTCAATTACCGCTACTCATCCCCAAGAATACAAACAATTGTTTTTAAAGAAAATCTATAAACCCAAAAAGTTTCGAGAAATTACTCCCCAAGATGCGCGTAAATTACAAGGATTCCCCGATAATTTTATCTATCATCCACAGTCAGCTATCGCTAAAAAACAATTCGGAAATTCTGTTCCTATCACTGTAGTGGAAGCAGTGGCTAGAAATTTACTAGAAATAATTCGTCCCGATTATTAGACTGCGGGATACTGACTCATATTAAAATATTTAAAGGCTTAAAAATCAAATCTTCTTTGGGAATGGGTTGATGATCAGCTATCAAACTTTCGAGGTACAATTCCATAGCTTCTGTAATATTGACAATCGTTTCTTCAAAAGTGTCTCCTTGAGAATGACAACCTTTAAGCGCAGGACAAAAAGCGTGATAACCACCGTCTGACTCTTTTTCTAGAATAACGGTGTAGTTATAAATTTGTTTGGTATTATCACTCATAACACTATCAGTTGTGGATTTTAAACTATCCTAGTTACACTTAAGAAATGCTGGATAAAACACAAAAATTTTACCTGTCAACCCCTCCACCCCAATTATGTCAAAATTATTTGACCAATAGTTGACATTCGATACATTGTTTAACAATATTTACAATACTTTGTAATTTTGTTGACAAATATAAATTTTCCCAACAAATCTTATAGGATTGATCTTGAAGCCCTCAGCTTAATTGAAAAATAAAGAACTAAAAGTGGATGTTCTGATATCTGAAAAATTCTCTAGGTGCTGAACGCTAATAGCTAGTAAAAATCTAACTACTTTAAATTGAAAAAATGATCATGTTTAAACGATACGAAGCTGATGAGCAAGTTATATTTCATGGTGATTCTTTGCCGATTTTATCCAGTGAGATTGCCTCTAATTCTGTAGATCTAATTTTTCTCGATCCTCCCTATAATATAGGTAAGCATTTTGCCGATTTTTACGACAAATGGGAATCGGAAAATGATTATATAAATTGGGCAAATCAAATTCTTGATCAGTGTCTTCGTATCTTGAAACCCCAGGGAACATTATATGTTATGGCCAGCACTCAAGCAATGCCTTACTTTGATCTTTACTTAAGACAAAAAATGACGATTCTTAGTCGCATTATCTGGCATTATGATAGTTCAGGAGTACAAGCAACAAAATACTTTGGTTCGATGTATGAACCAATACTTCACTGTGTGAAAGATAAAAATAATTACACTTTTAATTCAAAGGATATTAAGATAGAAGCAAAAACCGGAGCAAAACGAAAACTAATTGATTATAGAAAAGCGATTCCGAGTCAATACAATACAGAGAAAGTACCGGGCAATGTTTGGTATTTTCCTAGGGTCAGATATCGCATGGATGAATACGAAAATCATCCTTCACAAAAACCTGAATCATTGCTAGAAAGAATTATTTTGGCCAGCACTGACAAGAGTGGAATTGTGCTTGATCCATTTGCAGGAACTTTTACAGCTGCAGCTGTAGCTAAACGTTTGGGAAGAATTTCTATTAGTATAGAATTACAAGAGGAGTATTTAAAAATTGGTCTTCGACGGATTCTCGGATGGCAAGAATACAAGGGAGAAAAGTTACTCCCTCCTCAAAAAAGCTATAGTAGAAAAAGCGAAAATAAACAAGAATCTAACTTTGTACAGGAGAGTCTTTTCGATGTCGATAGTAAAGCATGAATTCACCAAGATAATTATTAAAATTATCGATAATTACTTTCCCAATCAGGGAAATAGCATTTTAAATGCTAGTGAGTTATTGCAATATTTGAACATTAAAACTAGAGCCGCTAATCGAGGTTCTAAATCCCGAGCAGGATTGGCTAATCATTATGCCATTTATGTTTTAGTGGAAGACTATATTAATAATGAGTTTCATCTTAAGGATGGATACGACGAGTATCAAGGCGCTCAGTATATGACACTTTTTCGCAGGCAAAGGGAGCTTCCTTTTGGCGATAAATTACAAAATCATGCTCTCAATCATCGATTAAATCAGGAATTTAAAAAGTATTTTCCCACTTTATCTTATCTGCCTATAATTAGAGATGTTAAAACCAATAGATACTGGATTAATGAGAATCTAATTAAGTTTTATCTAGAGGGTAATCAAGTTAATATTGCGCCAGTGATTATAGATATAATTGATGCCTATGTGCAAACAAGACAAAAAGCATTTAATCAATTTATCAGCTATTGTCAACAGATGATTGATATTCAACAGCAAGATCCCCAGAAAGCTATTGAATTTATTCGGAGTTTACTCAGACCAAACATTGATGCTAGAGTTTTTGAGATTGTCAGTTATGCAATTCTTAAAGAGTATTATGGGGAACAGAAAATATATTGGGGGTGGTCGCCTGATCGCTTAAACTCTGAATACTTACTTTTATATAAAACTGGTCGAACAAATGCCAATGACGGGGGGATAGATTTTGTCATGAAACCCCTAGGACGATTTTTTCAAGTTACGGAAACGATAGCTGCTGATAAATATTTTTTAGATATTGATAAAGTGCAAAAATATCCCATTACTTTTGTGGTTAAAACCGAGCAGACTTGCGAGGAAATTTTAGAAAAAGTTGCGGAGCAAGCTAAGATAAGATACAAGATCAGGGCAATTGTCGAAAGATATCTAGAATCTGTAGAGGAAGTGATCAATATTCCCGAATTAATCAACCGTTTTGAGCGGGTTTTAGCTCAAGGTAAAGGAGGAGCGGTAATTGCAGAAATGGTTTTACAGAGCCGGATTGAGTTTAACCTAGAATCAGAGCCATAAAGATATCTAACTCCCCAGCTAAACTAGAATAGAAAGATAGGAAAGCGATCGAAATTAGAATGACGACCGAAATTGAAAAAGAACTAGAAACCGGCGAAGCTGTCTTGGAAAAACGGCGAAATTTTGCCATTATCTCCCACCCTGACGCGGGAAAGACCACCCTGACCGAAAAACTGTTACTATACGGGGGTGCAATCCATCAAGCGGGTGCAGTCAAAGCAAGACGCGACCAACGCAAGGCCACCTCCGACTGGATGGAAATGGAAAAACAACGGGGAATTTCGATTACTTCCACGGTTTTACAGTTCGATTATCGTGATTTTCAGATTAATCTCCTCGATACTCCCGGCCACCAAGATTTTAGCGAAGATACCTATCGTACCCTAGCCGCTGCCGATAATGCGGTGATGTTAATCGACGCAGCCAAAGGTTTAGAACCCCAAACGAGAAAACTCTTTGAAGTGTGCAAACTGCGTCAGTTGCCCATCTTTACCTTTGTTAACAAAATGGATCGCCCCGGCCGCGAACCTCTGGATTTATTGGACGAAATCGAGCGAGAATTAGGATTACAGACCTATCCCGTCAATTGGCCGATCGGAATTGGCGATCGCTTTCGGGGAGTTTTTGATCGGGCCACCCAGACCATACACCTGTTTGAACGTCGCTCCCACGGCTCTCAGGAGGCGCAGGAAACCGTGATCGAGCTTGGCGACCCCAAAATTGAGGATTATCTCGAAAAAGACCTGTATTACCAGTTAAAAGAGGATATAGAACTGCTCTCGGAATTGGGTGCGGAATTGGATTTGCCAGCAGTCCACGCAGGAGAAATGACCCCGATCTTTTTTGGTAGCGCCATGACCAATTTTGGGGTGAAATTATTCCTAGAATCCTTCCTCGACTATGGATTGCCACCCAGAGGACGCAATTCCTCCCTCGGTGTCCTTGATCCCACCTATCCCGATTTCACCGGTTTTGTCTTCAAACTGCAAGCAAACATGGATCCCAAACATCGGGACCGGGTGGCCTTTGTGCGGGTATGTACGGGGAAATTCGAGAAGGATATGGTAGTAAACCACGCTAGAACTGGTAAAACTATCCGTTTATCCCGTCCTCAGAAACTTTTTGCCCAAGATCGGGCAGTTATTGAAGAAGCTTATCCCGGAGATGTGATCGGATTGAATAACCCCGGGGTCTTTGCGATCGGTGATACCATTTATATGGGTAAAAAGCTCGAATACGAAGGGATTCCCTGTTTTTCCCCGGAATTATTCGCCTATCTCAGAAATCCTAACCCTTCCAAGTTCAAACAGTTTCAAAAAGGAGTCTCGGAATTACAGGAAGAAGGGGCCGTACAGATATTATCCTCGATCGATGAATTTAAACGCGACCCGATTTTAGCCGCCGTCGGTCAATTACAGTTTGAAGTGGTGCAATTCCGTCTTTTAAGCGAGTACGGAGTCGAAACTACCCTCGAACCCCTAGCCTATAGTTTAGCCCGTTGGGTCGCCGGGGGTTGGGCCGCTTTAGAAAAAGCAGGTAAACTCTTTAATACTCTAACTGTCAAAGATTACTGGGGTCGTCCCGTCTTATTATTCAAAAATGAGTGGAATTTACAGCAAGTTAAAGAAGATCACCCCTCTTTGCAATTAAACTCGATCGCACCAGTAGGATCGGGAGTACAACCGCAATCCTAACCCTTAATCCCCCAAGACAATTGCCGAACTGGTCAGGACAAGATAGCGACCCCCCAGATAACTAGACTAAAGTAGAAGTGGTCAGAAAGTCTCGATCTTTCCTAACACTTCGGATGTCTCAAAGCACTATCGTTGACGAGTCCCTCACCATTAGAAAAAGTCCTGCTGTCAATTCCCGAATTAATCCCTGTTTAATTCGCTTTTGTTATTTTCTGGGAAATTATCTAGTTTTACCAGCTTTTTTCAGCAAAATAACGGTTACAGGCCAGGAAAATATCCCCCTAACGGGGGGTGTCATCTTGGCACCTACCCATCGGTCCCGTTGGGATGCGCTGATTTTACCCTACGCGGTGGGACGTTTAGTTAGTGGACGGGATTTGCGCTTTATGGTTTCCGCTAACGAGATGAAAGGGGTACAAGGTTGGTTTATCCAACGTTTGGGGGGTTTTCCCGTCAACACCGATCACCCCGGTATGGGTAGTCTGATCCACAGTGTCGAACTTTTGGCCGCAGGGGAAATGGTGGCGATTTTTCCGGAAGGGGGTATCTGTCGCGATCAAGTGGTTCATCCTCTTAAACCGGGGGTAGCGCGGATCGCGTTGGAAGTTAAGACCATCAAACCCGATGCAGATATCAAGATTTTGCCTGTAAGCATTAGTTATAATCAGCCTTACCCCGGATGGGGAAGCGAAGCGACAGTAAACATCGGTCAAGGGATTAATGTGCTTGATTATCAACAAAATTCGCTAAAACGGGAAACTGTCCGCTTAACCAAAACCTTGAGCGATCGCTTAAAACTTCTCCACGAGGATCAATCACCTTAATCAGCTGTTGACTATCTACCCCATGAGTGGGGTTTCAGGGACGGATTAAAATGATTGTTTTAACTATTTTTAAGCAAAAAAGTGGCTTTTCTGGTTTAAATAAATAATATCTTGTTTTTTTCTGCTTCTGGCTCCTGAATACTGCCTCGGAAACCCCTCAGATCGGTGAAGATGTCCGATTGTTGCAGGGGGTCTAATGATAGAATGGGTATCAGCGAAAGTAGTTTGTGAGTGAAGTGATCCGATGCAGTTCCAAATCCAGCCAGACAGTGAAATCCCCGCCTCTAAGCAATTATTTGACCAAATTCGCTTCGCTATCGCCTCTCGTCAGTATCCACCGGGCCATCGTTTACCTAGTACCCGTCAACTAGCTATGATCACGGGATTACACCGTAATACGATAAGTAAAATTTATCAACAACTGGAAAACGATGGGTTAGTGGAATCCATAGCAGGTTCGGGGATTTATGTCAAGGCTCGCGGACATGAAAACGATAATTTATTGGGTTCGCCCCTATTGGAACAAAATCCAGAAATAGGCCGACTAATTAGCCAGAGTTTGGCTAGTTTTCTCGCTCAAGGTTTAACTCTAGAGCAAATTCGCGAGTTATTACTGGCGGAAATCGATTGGCGATCGCAGTGTCGTTCTCAAGTTCTTGTCACCATTCCCCGTCACGATTTGGGTGCAGGAGAACTAATGTTGAGAGAATTAGAGCAATCCCTCAAAATTCCCGTCCAATTAGTGGCAATGGAGGATTTAGCCCAAGTTTTAGCCAATACTAAATCTGCCACTGTTGTCACCAGTCGCTATTTTATCAGTGTAGCGGAGGAAATTGCCGCTCCTTTTCACCTGCGAGTCATTCCCATCGATATCTACGATTACAGCAAAGAATTGGCATTAATCAAAAAATTACCCACCGATAGCCGTTTAGGGATTGTCAGTATTAGCACCGGTATTATTAAGGTGGCCGAAATTTTAATTCATAGTTTACGGGGTGATGTATTAGTTATGTCCGCTCAAATTCATGAAACGGATGAGTTAAGAGTTTTAGCCAGAACTTCCCAGACAATTATCAGTGATCAAGCGAGTTATACTTTAATTAAAAATCTGATTAATGAAGTGCGATCGGATTTAATTCGTCTGCCAGAAATTATCTGTAGTGATAATTATATTGGGGATAAATCAATTCAATTGCTCAGACGAGAATTAGGATTAGGTGGTTAGAGGATAAGCTAGGACACATTTTAACCTCTGAATCTCCCCCCTTTACTGTTACCTCTTGCCTTATCTCAACAAGCAATTTAAATGCGCGGGCAGCTTAACTTTAAAATTTATTTTACTCTATGGTTACTATTGACAATAACCTAGGGCAAGTCGAGAATAAAAGCGAAAAAAACTTTTAAGAAGTATTAATTTTTTAGTACAATGGGGCAAGGATAGGGATAAGCTCAATTTTTCACTCTCGAACGAGGCTAAATGAAAAGTGCTGACTGTTTAACGGTATCCCCCGGGGAACCGCTTACCGATTGGCAAAAACTCGGATTAGATTTGGTGGCTCGTTGGCAGGGACGAGATGTTATCCTAGCGATCGATCTTACCGGTAGTGTTAACTTTAATGATGAAGGACGCACGCGCCTTGGTCAAATTATTCGCGATAGTTTAAAAAATAACGATTCCGTTTATTTAGTCCCCTTTGCTGATAATGTTCAACCGATTACAGAACCGATTTTAATTCGCGGAAGGGAAGATATAGACGCGGTTTTAAAGTCAATTCCTTGGCAATCTAGCCAAAGTGCTAAAAATACCGATATTCAGCGCGCAGAATGGCACGTTTATACTCGACTGGCACGCTTAAATCAGTGTCGTTTAACTGCCAATCAAGCTATCAAACCCCAGTCGGTAGTTTGGATTACCGATGCACCCCTTTCTACTGGTGCGGGGATTACTTCACAACAGTGGATAGAAACCCCAAAAAATAGCCCTTTTCGTCTTGCTAATTCTCCCGAAAGTTTGGAAAGACAAAACTGGCTTAATTCCCTACCAATTAATCTAAGAACCCAAGAAATTACCGCCACTAACGGCAATAAATATAAACTATCAGTTGTCGATATTGCTCCCACAGCACAAGAGTTTTGCACTCCCGCACCGGGAGGACAAGAAACCTGTTTGATTAATCCTTATCTCTTGAGTCAGTTATGGTTGCCAGCATTGGTAATTACATTAATGGGAATTGGGGGAATAGTAGCGAGTATTTTGGGAATTCGTCACTGGTTGCTGTTAAATACTGCTTGGACTATTGAAGTCTCCTCTAATGATGATGAAGATGAAACCCAAAAATATATTTTAAAAACATCCGAAAGAATTAACATCGGTGGTGAAGAACATAAGAAGAATAGCTTTTCTCATGCAGGGGAAGAAATTCGCTGCTATTTAGAAAGACGCGGCAATCAGTTATATCTGAAACCCACTAAACAAGCAGAGATTTTTTATCGAGGTAATCAACTAACTCAGGAGGTGAAGATAGATAAAAATTACCTGACTTTAACCTATCACCATAACCATCAAGATTTCGACCTACAAATTCAGATTAGCAAAAAATAACTCAGGAGATTTAAACTATGGCTAACACCAGTCAAACCCGCGCTATCAAACGGACAATTATCATCGGATTAGGTGGTACTGGTCGAGATGTGTTAATGAGAATTCGTCGCTTTATTATTGATAAGTATGGGAAGTTATCTAACCTACCCGTTGTCAGTTTTGTTCATATTGACACAGACAAAAATGCTTTCAATGGTTCGGGTTTACCCACAGGAAATAGCTATCACGGGGAAGAAATTCTTCTATCAGCTGCCGAAAGAGTATTCATTAATATGAATGCTCAGGATGTTAACAATCTAATCTATGAACTTGAACACCAAACCCTTTTTGAAAGTCCCTTTTCCCATATTGAAAGCTGGTTAGACCCAAGACTAAAAAAACAAATAACTGCCATTGAAAATGGTGCGGGGGGTATTCGTCCCGTCGGTCGTTTAGCTTTCTTCCATAACTATCAAAAAATTCAAGAGGCAATTGAAGCAGCGGAAAGACGAACTTCTGGTCATGAATCCTTTATGTTTAGCGGTAAAGTTAATGGTCAAAGTTTTAATGTCCAAGAGGGTTTAAATGTCTTTGTTGTCGGTTCTTTGTGTGGGGGAACTGGTAGCGGTATTTTCCTCGATGTGGCCTACACTTTGCGTCATATTTTACAACAAACGGCCGAATATACATCCTTTGGTTATTTGGTAATTAGTCCTAAACTTTATGGTGATGGGGCAATTATGAGAGCTAATACCTATGCAGCTTTGAAAGAGTTAGACCATTATACCAATGAAAGTAATTCCTTTCAAGTCTGTTATGATAAACAAAATTTCGTCCACATCGATGAAAAACGTTCTCCTTTTGATTTTGCCTACTTAGTTTCTAATCGCACTGCGGGAGATTACCGGATTAATAACAAAGGTAAATTATGTAATGTCATTGCTTACAAGATTTTCTTGGATTTTGCCGATGAGTTATCTCTCCCCATCAAAAGAAATCGGGATAACTATAAAGACCCGATGATTCGTAAAGATAATCATCCTTTTCAGATGTGTCAAGGTTATATCTCCTTTGGACTAGCGAGGATTTATTTTACTCGCGACCGAATTGTGCAGATTGGTCTCAATCGTTTTAGTCTCAAATTAATTAAATTTTGGTTAGAGGGATACGGTCAAAGTCCCAGTGGACAAGAGTTATTAAGTAAGTTCCTAGCTAATTGGAGTACCCAAAGTAATAAGGATTATTTTACTGCCAGATTGGAAGAAGCAACCCTAGAGAATAATAAAACTTTTTCCAAGACTTTAACCTCTTGGAAAAATTCCCTAGAGGAAGAAATATCCAATAGTCAAGATTTGGAGAATTTACCCCAAACCGTCAAGCAATCCCTAGAAAAAGAGTTTCGCAAAGTACAAGGAGGAGAAACGGATAGCAGTCGCGGAATCTGGTTAACTCTGACCCAACAAACTCAACCTAAGTTAATCGAAAAATTTAAGTCAGATATTGACAAATTTTTGGAGATTCTTCTTAATCCTGATAGCTTAGAATTTTCTTTGGAAAATAGCCTATCTTTTTTGGTCGCTTTACAAGTACAGATTAATACCTACAAGGGGAATCTAGAGGAATTATCTCAGGATAATAAAGGGTTTCATTCCTCGGAAAAAATTGATAACATTTGGCGAAATGTTAAACAAACTCTCGAAGATATAAACGGGAAAAAGTCTGTCTTCAAGATGTTCAATAAAAATGCCAATAGTGAGAGAATCAAAGCTGAGTTAAGAGACTACGTTCAAAGCGGACAAAAATTAATTCAGCAGAACTTTAATTTCAGCATCAATGGGGAATCCAGAAAGATTGTTGAAGCGATTCTCAAGCATATTTCTAGTCGAATGCTGCAGATACAACAACTGAAAGAAACCCTATATCAGCTAATCGCAGAATACGATAAATACGAACAGGAGTTAATGCAGTTAAATCTCGACGAGATGACTGGGGAAGGTATTTTCCCAGAGGAGAATATTGATAACTGTATCCCTGACAGTAACTCCCGAACTCAATACATTTCTGTTAGCCAAAAAGTCACCAATAATTTAGGCTATAATGCTTCCCTATTCAGTTTATTTAGCCAATCTTTTGTTATTGACAATGAAACTCTCAAAGAGACTCTAACAGCAACAATAGAGAAACAGTTTCAATCAGTAAGCACTAATAAAATTGATGCAGTAATTAAGCGATTTATGGGTCAATATAAACCCCATGATTTTCCTGAACGCTTGGCGCAAATTCTGCGAGAAGCTGATTTAATGTTACCCATAAATGTTAATGATGCTTACTATCGTTTGCATACAGATAAAGCATTACTAATTGGGACTAAGGACGATAATTCACCCACCATGCAAAGATTCATGAAGACTCTCGAATCTGATTTAAATATTAATCTGGGGACTTCTTTTGAATCAATTCAAACCGACGAAGAAATCCTAATTACCTACGAGTTTGGTGGGTTTCCCCTAAGAATCATTACTGATTTATCTGGGTTACAAAAAATCTATCAAGACCAAAAGAGAATAAGCATTTTACACAATGATTACAGGATAGATTTTGCTGATATTATCCCACCACCTGCCCAATTAATTGAGGAATTAGAGTTTATTTTCTATCCCGCAATTGCTCTCGGTTTACTAGAATACGATGAGGAAGATGATACTTATCAATTAGTCATCGAAGGCGATTTATTTAACAATAAGTCCATCATTGACATTAGCGGTAATTGGCGACTTGCTTTAGAACAATTTGCTTCTCGTAAGGACATGATTAATGCTTTACAGATACTGCTTAATCAGGCAAAAAATGAGATTTTGGCTAATCCTCCTCTATTATTTACTAACGAGGGTGATTATTTTCAGAACGTCAGCTATTTTGTCAACAATGTCAAAAATTTACCCGACCATCACCCCAATTCCCGCTACAAAAATAAGGTAGTTGGACAGAAAGCAAAGATTCAACAGGAGGCAAAAGAAGGAATTATTACCCGTTTTGTTAATCAACTAAAAATGGAACTAGAAAAACGTGCTGCTGAACAGAAAAAACTCGAAAGACAACAGCAAAAGCAACAAACTTTACTGGGAACAAACAATAACATTAGTCAACCCAGTTTACCCCCAGAGGTTAGCACTACTGATGAATGATAAAATTGAGCAATCTTAATAATGTTTCCCCAGCTATCTGAGGAAACATTCATCCCCAACTCTCTCTATCAACCACAATTCGAGGTATCCAATAACTATCATGGCATTACTTAACCTTTTTCCCCCCTATCTGATTGTTTTAACTCTAGTCTTGGTTATTTTTCCCACCGTCTTAGCTGTGGGAATCCGGATTACTCTTTATAAACATCTCCAAGATTCAACCCAAGAAGTCAAGAGCTTAATTGGGGAGAAAATTAAAAAGGGAAAAAGTTCCGAGAAGATACCTAAAATTATCTCTAATCTAAATCTAGAGAATAGATTTAAGATAGCTAGTAATCAACTAGATGATGTTAATACCGCAGCTTTGGTAGATGGTTTATACCATGAAGAACAATTTACTTTCATGTCTAAATCCCTCAGCTGCGAAAAATGGGATTATTTTGTGAGAGTGTTACCCAATCTCCTCCTCGCTTTTGGTTTGTTGGGAACTTTCTTCGGAATTACTCTCAATCTGACGGGAATCAGCACACTTATCGATATTAATAATGTCGATGTGCAAAGTTTAGGAGAAAAGCTCAAAACTCCCCTAGAAAGTATGGGGATTGCTTTTATCACTAGCTTAATTGGTTTAGCTTGTAGTTCTTTACTGACTGTGATTAACTTAATCTTTAATACCAACCTTGCTAAAGCAAATCTAATTAGTTCCCTAGAAGACTATTTAGATAACATCTTGCAGCCGACTGTAGAAGGGAATAGTCGCTTGGATAAAGCGGTTAATCGCATGGTGGATACACAGAAAGCATTTCTGACTAACTTTCATAAGAATGTGAAGATAGTATTAGAATCTTCTTTAGGAAAAGTTGCTAAAGAAATTGCTGATGGTAATCAGGAAACTGCTAAGTTAGTCACGCAGGTTTGTGAAAGATTAACTGAAACTGCGGGAACTTTATCTACCGGTGCGACGACTTTTCAGCGTTCAGCTTTTGAACTTAACGAGCAAGTACCAATTATCACGCAAGCAAACCGAGAGTTTACACAATCCTCTCAGGAACTAAAAAATAGTGTACTGCTTTTTAAACAAGCGTCAGAGTTAATTGAAAAAAGTAACTTCTCTGGTAATATCGAAAGGTTTACCGCTAGTTTAGCAGAAACCCAAGGGAGATTCTCTCAATCCACTGCAATACTAGAGCAGAATATCGGGGAGATTATCAGCAGTAATAAAAGAGCTAACGATTTAGCAGAACAAGTGTATTTAAATATCCAAGAATCTTCTCAAAAATTACAAAATAGTGCGCTAGGTTTTCTGGAAGCTTCCGAAAAAATCGAAAGTAGTCAATTTGCTGATAAGTTAGTGCAAGCAACCGCAGATTTAATGACTGCTCATCAACAGTTTGCCGATTCTACTACAGATTTAAACCAATCAACTCAATCTCTAGCTTCTTTAACTCAAGACTTCCAGCGTTCCATGACAACTATGGTTGAGTTAGGAATAAAAATTACTGACTTGAATCAAAAATCTGAGACAATCCTAGAACAAAATCAGCAACGCTCAGTCACCGAACAAGAAAAGTTATCTAACATTCAGGAAGAATTAGTAAAATTAATCGAAACTGTGAAAACCTATCAAGACAGTTTTAACTCCGAGTCGAAACAATTAGGAAATCAACTTATCAATCGTCTCGATGAAAGACTCTCCCAAACCTCCGATAAAATTCTCACTGCTTCCCATGGGATTGAGCGCTCTAGTAATAATCTCGATGTGACTAATGCTAACTTGTCTCGGTTAATTGATACAGTGACAGAGCAACTTACTCAAGTCAAGGAAAGCTTACAGTCTGAGTTAAACCTTTTAAGCAATAACTTAGGGATGGTAGTTGATGATAAATTAACTAAGAACTCAGAACAATTAAAAGCAGTTTCCCAATCTATTGAGAAAACAGCCAATCAATTTGGCAGCTTTAAATCAGATTTTTCTCAAGTAATTAACGCAGTGAACACCAACACCAGTCAATTAACTGCTAACTTAGAATCTTTGCGAGATAAGTTAGAGAAAGTTATCGCTAAGGAAAATAAATCGAATCAGAAAATGATTGAACATATTTATGGAGAAATTCACAAATGTTTAGCAGAACTGGAGAAAATTAACGATATGCGTTCTGACTTTTCTAACTTAAATAATAAGATGGAAGAACTTTCTGAATTTTCTAACTTAAAGGATAAGATAGAAAAACTTAAGGATGAGATGGAAGAACTTTTTAAGACAATCCCTAATCCTCCTCAAAAAAATGTTCAGGATGACATTAACACCATATTTGATAACTTCACTAACAAATTCTAAGCAATTATGTCTAGACGTACCTACTACCGAGATGAAGATAAATCGGTGGATGTTTATCCCGCATTTACCGATTTAATGTCCAATGCTTTCATGATTCTGAGTTTATTTCTCCTCTTGGCACTTTTTCAGTCCTATAATCTCATCAGCAAACTGGAGGAAGCTAACCGAAAACTGCAAACAGCAACCCCGATAGTTATCGATGAAAAATCAGGAAAATTCAAATTTCAGTCGGGAAGTGCTGAATTAAACCCCGCTTTAAAAACCTATATTCGTCAGCGCATTATTCCCGCTATCGAAACCATTACCAAAGACAGAGAAATCGACTTTATTCAAGTAATTGGACACACCGACGGACAGGGAATACAAAAGACAAGTAATCTCGATAAAAATATCGAATCGGTTGCCAGCAGAAAACAATCTGTTAAAATGCTAGTACCCGGTTCTAACACTGATTTAGGATTAATGCGAGCTTTAGCAGTAGTGCAAGAAATCGAAAGCACAGGTAAACTCAAAAACGTCAAATTTCGAGCTTTTTCCGCAGGACAGTTATACCTCCCATCGGGTAAATTAGCTGCGGTTAATCGTGACGCAGATGCAAGCAGACGCAGAATTGAAATCCGTTTTATTCCCCCCGGTAGAAAACAATAATTTATTCTATTTCTTCCACGGAATAATTAACCGTTTCTAGGGTGACATCCTCGTATAAATCCCGAAAAGATGCCGTCCGATTAATACTCTGCAAACTAAAACTTTCTTGCTGATAGGTTTGCAGAATCCATAAACCATGTTCACTCCGTCGAAAAGTTTCCACTCGTTGGTGTTTACTATTCACTAAGAGGTGGTGATTCGGTGGTAGTGATGGAGACTTAATCCTTTGCTTTGCTGGGTAAGCAACTCATATAAAGTTGATTTTGTCAAGGATTGTTAAGATGCGGTTACTCTGGTAGATATTGCCATAGACCGGATGAGTTGGGGAGCAATAAATATCTTAATGGTGAGTCTAATTTATGACAAGAGAGTCATCCCAATCTATGGGGAGATATTAGATAAAAAAGGAAGTGGTAATCTCGAAGAACAGCAAGGTAAAAAAATTAAGGATATGGGAATCAAAAAATATGTCACAAGACCATACTTTTTCTAGGTTTTGTCCTGTCCTCGGTACTCTATGCCCTCATCCGTTGCCGTAAAGCCCTCTGCTTGCGCTAATATTTGTAGATTGTGGGCTATGGAGGCGAAGGAATCGGCGGGATATTCGATCAAAGTGGCGGAATCGAGAAAAGTTTCCACTCCCACGGGACAACCTAAATAATCAGCCACCGCTTTTGGAGTAGTAGAACCAAGGAGAATAGTTCCCGATTGTCTCACAGAAGATAGCTTTTCCCAGGGTTCATCGATCATTAAGGATAAATGGGTAGGAGCAAAAAGATTCGATAATTCGATCGCTTTCTCCAATGATTCCACCACCACGATTAAACCATAATGAGCGATCGCTTTTTCCGTTAACAATCTCTGGGGATGTACCTGTAACTGTTTTTGTACTTCTTCCTGTACTATTAAAGCCAAAGCCTTATCCGTCGTCAATAAAATCGCTGCCGCTAGGGAATACTGTTCCGCTTGCGCTAATAGATCTAGGGCCAACTGTCTAGGATTAGCTTGATTATCAGCAATAATAACTAAATCAGAAGTAATAGAGAGGTAATCGATTTTTACATGATCAGAAACCAGTTTTTTAGCCAAATTAGTGTAAAAATCACCTATTCCGGCAATCATCTCCACAGGAGCGATCGTTTTTGTCCCGTAGGCTAAAGCGGCGATCGCCTGTGGTCCAGCCACCCGATAAATCTCACTAATACCCACCGATTGGGCTGCCACTAAAATCGCCGGATGGATGCGTAAATCCTCATCGGCGGGGGACACCATGACAATCCGTTTAACCCCCGCTATTTTGGCAGGAATCGCCTGTTGGAGCAATAAACTGAGATAGGCTCGTTTACCATCGGGAACGACAATTCCCACACTGTTAATCGGTTGATAACGTTTCCCTCGAACCGTACCATCCTCAGGAAACTGCACCCAAGCTTTGGGAAGACGCTGACGGTGAAAAGCCTCCATTTTTGCACAGGCAATAGCGATCGCATTTAATAAATCCTGGGACACCTGTTGATAAGCAGCATCGAGTTCCGAGCCACTCACCTTAAGTTGTTGTAGATTAAGGGACTGTTGGTAGAATTTTTCCGTGTAATCCACCAACGAGCGATCGCCAGTAAGTCGCACCTGATCGATAATCTCTCGGACAAGCGATTCTTTTTCCCGAATTTCCGGATCGTCGAATCGTTCCCGAATTCGTCTCAGTTCCGTTCTGGCTGACCATGGCTCTGTGATAATTCGCAACATCGAGCTATTATCCTCTAGGGGCGAAACGAGATTAAAAGGTTTTCACTTCTCACACTCTAGCTTATCGCTTTCAATCTTGACCGGGGAGGGAGACGAAGTCGGTTAATTTAGCCGTCAGGAGTCAGGAGTCAGGAGATAGGAGTCAGGAGATTATTTTTATTTTTTCTCCCCACACCCCACACCCCACACCCCACACCCCGCACCCCACTTCCCCACTTCCCGATTTCCCCAAGGTAACAAAACCAGATATTCTACTAAATAGTCGCCTATCACACCAGCCTGATCTCGTGGTCGTCCAATGCAGTTTGCCAAGATATTAATCGCCAATCGCGGGGAAATCGCCTTAAGAATCCTTCATAGTTGCGAAGAATTGGGCATTAGAACCGTTGCCGTCCACTCTACCATCGATCGCCATGCCCTTCATGTTCAATTGGCCGATGAGAGTGTTTGTATTGGTCCGCCTCCGAGCAGCAAAAGTTACCTAAATATCCCTAATATCATCTCGGCTGCCCTAACACGCAACGCCACGGCCATCCATCCCGGTTACGGTTTTTTGGCAGAAAACGCCCGCTTTGCCGAAATTTGTGCCGATCATCAGTTAACTTTTATCGGTCCGTCTCCCAGTGCTATTCTGGCTATGGGGGATAAATCTACCGCTAAAAAAACCATGCAAAAAGCGGGAGTTCCCACTATCCCCGGCAGTGGTGGTTTAATTACCTCAGAAGCGGAAGCAAAACGTATCGCTGATGACATCGGTTATCCTGTCCTGATTAAAGCCACCGCCGGCGGTGGAGGGCGTGGGATGCGTCTTGTCAAGAGTGCAGATGAACTAGGTAATATGTTAAAAGCCGCCCAAGGAGAAGCAGAAGCGGCTTTTGGCAATTCAGGAGTATATCTAGAAAAATTTATCGAATGTCCCCGACATATCGAGTTTCAGATTTTGGCCGATAGTCACGGTAACGTGATCCATTTAGGAGAAAGAGACTGTTCGATTCAGCGACGACACCAAAAACTGCTAGAAGAGGCACCCAGCACCTTCTTAACGCCCCATTTACGCTCAAAAATGGGTAATGCCGCTGTTAAAGCCGCTAAATCGATTAATTACGTCGGGGTGGGAACTGTGGAATTTTTAGTCGATAAACAGGGCAATTTTTACTTCATGGAAATGAACACCCGTATTCAGGTGGAACACCCCGTCACGGAGATGATCACGGGGATAGACCTGATCCGAGAACAAATTCTGGTGGCACAGGGCGAAAAACTGCAAATTAAGCAAGATCAGGTGATATTTAGAGGGCATTCGATCGAGTGTCGCATTAATGCCGAGGATCCCGATCACAATTTTCGCCCTCACCCCGGCAAAATTAGCGGTTATCTGCCCCCCGGTGGTCCGGGTGTCCGCATGGATTCCCACGTTTACACCGATTACGAAATCCCCCCCTATTACGATTCCCTAATCGGTAAATTAATTGTCTGGGGAGAAAATCGCGAAACTGCGATTAAACGCATGAAACGCGCTCTGCGGGAATGTGCGATCACGGGAGTACCGACAACTATTGATTTCCATCGTAAAATATTGGAAACTCCCGCCTTTTTAGCCGGAGATGTTTATACTAATTTCATCCAGGAACATCTCTTGCCCTAGGGCGTTACCATAAATTTTAGACGAGAGTAGGTTGGGTATAATAATGACAGTAGAAGTTAAATTTAACTCGTTTCAACTCAGCGATGAACAGTTCTTTCAACTTTGTCAGGATAACCGAGATTTACGCTTGGAACGCAACCCAAAAGGAGATTTAATTATTATGCCACCGACTGGAGGAGAAACCAGCAATTCTAACGCTGGAATCACTGCCCAATTATGGTTATGGAATAACCTACATAAATTAGGTGTAGTTTTTGATTCTTCTGGAGGATTTAAACTACCTAACGGGGCCGATCGCTCTCCCGATGCTGCTTGGATACCTTTAGAAAAATGGCAAGCTTTAACCCCGCAACAAAAGGAAAGATTTTTACCTCTATCTCCCGATTTTGTCAT